>CAXMPS010000052.1:0-16475 GCA_964194995.1 uncultured Gammaproteobacteria bacterium
CGTCTCGGTCGTGTCGCCCGCGGTGGTAGTGGTGCCGTCGTCGCCCGTCGTGTCGCCGCACGCAGCAGCCACAAGAGCAAGAACGCCGACAAGCGCCAACCAGCGCAGTCGTTTCATACTTATTTCCTCCTGATTGATTCATCACAGATGATCTCCCATCCGTGAGCGGGCAACGGTACCTGTTTCTCACACCACCCGCGCATCGTCTTTGCCCGGTTGGCGGCAAATCATGTCGAAACCGGCCGGCCAGCCTCCTTGTTTGAGAGGCTTGCCAATTACGATGCTGGATTCAATGGAATACGACCACAGAACGATCGAGGCCAAATGGCAGGACCGATGGGAGTCCGAACGTGTATTCAACGTCACCGAAGACCCGGACAAGCCCAAGTTCTACAACGTCTCGATGTACCCGTACCCCTCCGGCGAGCTTCATGTCGGGCATGTTCGCAACTACACCTACATCGACCTGATCACCCGCTACAAGAAGATGCAGGGTTACAACGTCTTGCCTCCCATGGGGTGGGACAGTTTTGGCCTTCCTGCCGAGAACGCGGCGATCGAGACCGGTGTTCACCCCCGGGTCAACGTCGAGAAACAGATCGGCCGCATGAAGGAGCAGTTCCGCAAGCTCGGCGCTGCCTTTGACTGGGATCGGGAGCTGGCCAGCCATGACCCCCGCTACTACCGCTGGGACCAGTGGCTCTTCCTCGAGTTGTATGACCGAGGTCTCGCCTACAAGAAAGAAGCCCCGGTCAACTGGTGCCCCAAGGACAACACGGTCCTGGCCAACGAGCAGGTGGTAGACGGGGCATGCGAACGATGCGGCACCCCGGTCGAGAAGCGGAACCTCTCCCAGTGGTTCTGGAAGATCACCGATTACGCCGACCGTTTACTCGACGATCTCGATGATCTCCAGGAGTGGCCGGAGCGAGTGGTCACGATGCAGCGCAACTGGATCGGGAAGTCCGAGGGTGCCCGATTCTCCATTCAGGTTGCGGGCTCTGAATCTTCGTTTGATGTTTTCACCACGCGGCCCGACACCATCTTCGGGATGACCTTCTGTGTGCTTGCACCCGAGCATCCACTTGTCGAATCACTCATATCAGGGTCCGAGACGGAGGCAGCAGCCCGAACCTACATCGAGGAGGCGGGCCGGTTCTCAGAGATTGAGCGGATGGCTGAAGGGAACAAGACGGGAGTGTTCACCGGCCGTCATGCCGTGAACCCGGCCACCAAGGCAGAGGTGCCGATCTACATCGCCGATTACGTCCTCATGGGATATGGGACCGGGGCCATCATGGCAGTGCCCGGCCAGGACCAGCGTGACTGGGAGTTCGCTTCCAAGTATGGGCTGGACATCGTCAGAACGGTCGAACCACCGGCCGAATGGGAAGGTGAGGCCTTCCTGGGCGAAGGTCCGACGATCAACTCGGGCTTTCTCGACGGGCTACCGCAGGCAGAAGCGAAAGCGTCTATCACCGAATGGCTCGAGTCCGAGGAGATTGGCGAGGGCACGGTCCAATACCGGCTCAGAGACTGGTTGATATCGCGTCAGCGGTATTGGGGTTGTCCCATCCCGATGATCAGTTGCGAAGAGTGCGGGCTGGTTCCGGTTCCCCGCGAGGATCTCCCGGTTGTGTTGCCGGAGGTCGAGAACTGGCAGCCTGAGGGCCACTCGCCACTTGCCGCAGTCGAGAGCTTCGTCAATACAACCTGCCCGGAGTGCGAAGGCCCGGCGCGGCGGGAGACCGACACGATGGACACCTTCGTCGACTCGTCCTGGTACTTCCTGCGCTATGCCGATCCCAACAACGATGAAGTCATCTTCGACCTTGAGAAGGCCCGTTACTGGATGCCGGTTGATCAATACGTCGGCGGTGTGGAGCATGCGATTCTCCACCTTCTCTATGCACGGTTCATCACCAAGTTCCTCCATGACATTGGCTTGAGCCCGGTGGAGGAGCCCTTTGCCCGACTCTTCACCCAGGGGATGATGGTCAAGGACGGAGCGAAGATCTCCAAGTCAAAGGGCAACGTCGTCGCGCCTGATGTGTACTACGAGAACTATGGGGCTGATGCCATGAGGCTCTTTGAGCTGTTTGTCGGCCCTCCCACCGACGATGCGGTTTGGAACGACGCTGGTGTGCCCGGCGCCAAGAGGTTCCTCGACAAGGTTTGGAAGCTGGGGACCACGGAGTTTGCCTACTCCGAGCAAGAAGCCGGCAGCATCGACCGCGACATCCTCGGTGAGGCTCATCGAGTATTGAAGAAGGTCACCGAGGACATCGATCGCTTCCATTTCAATACCACGGTTTCCGCTCTGATGTCTCTGATCAACCTGCTCCAGGACTATGTGGCGGGCTCGCCCCACCGGGAGACGTTCAACGAGGTCTTCCGTCTGATCCTGTTGATGCTGTCTCCTATGGCGCCGCACGTCGCTCATGAACTTTGGGAGATGCGTGGATACGACGGAATGCTTGCTACCTCCACGTGGCCGCAGTGGGACGAGACGCTCGTAGTGCAATCAAACGTGACGATGGTTGTCCAGGTAAACGGCAAGGTCCGTGATCGGATCGAGGTTTCCGCCGACATCAGCGCGCAGGAGGCAGAGAGGGTTGCTATGGCATCTCAGAAGATTCAGGGATGGGTCGATGGGCAGCAGATCCGCAAGGTCATTGCACGGCCGCCCAACATCGTCAACCTCGTGGTCGGGTGACCGCAGGTTCACTCCTCGAGACGACTGGGCTGCTCTCGGATGAATTGCGCCTTCTGATTGCTCCGATCGATCCGGATCGGGTGACACTTCGTCCCGCACCCGCATTGATCCGTCGAGCGTGGGGAAAGGGGATAGCGGCCATGACCATCGGAAGTACGATCTTCATCGATCCTTCGTTGCTGGCGGTTCGAGATCAGCGTCTGGGACGTCTCGTTGTCCATGAACTGGTTCACGTTCGACAGTGGCACGATCATGGTCGGTTTGGCTTCCTGGCCCGGTATCTGGGCGAATACTTGAAGGGCCGGATACGGAGCCTTGGCCATCGGGAGGCCTATCTCGGGATTGGCCTCGAGGTCGATGCGAGAAGAGTCGTCGACCGGATCACACGATGACGATGTCGTCCAGATCGTCCTCGGGTGGCGGGTACTGGGGGTTCATTCGCTCGAGACTGTCGATCAGGATGCTGGAAACGACCAGGTTGCGGTACCACTTGCGGTTGGCCGGGACGATGTACCAGGGTGCTCGTTCGGTGCTGGTCCTGCTGATCGCTTCCTCGTAGGCCTCGATGTAGTCGTCCCAGAGCTTTCTGTCATCCAGGTCGCCTCTGGCGAATTTCCATCTCTTGGCGGGCTGATCCAACCTCGCTCGTAGACGCCGAAGTTGCTCATCCTTGGAGATGTGAAGAAAGATCTTGACGATGGTTGTCCCTTCATCGTTGAGCATTCTCTCGAAGTCGGTGATATGGCCGTACCGCCGCCGCCATCGCTCTTCGGCTACGAGCCCTTGAACCCGGGCGATCAGGACGTCCTCATAGTGGGATCGGTTGAAGATGGTGATAGCCCCGTTCTCGGGCACCTGAAAATGGACCCGCCACAGGTAGTCATGGGCCTGTTCCCGATCCGAAGGAGCAGCAAAGCCCCGAACCCGGACTCCCTGAGGATTCACACCTTTGAAGACATGGCGGATCGTCCCGTCTTTACCTCCGGTGTCCATTGCTTGGAGAACAACCAGGAGCTTCTGCTGCGACTCGGCCCATAAGCGCCGCTGGAGACTGGCAAGCTTGGCCGTCAGCTTCGGCAGTTGTGCTTTCCCTTTTCTCTTTCCCCGGCCGAAACCAGCGCGCGAATTCGGGTCGTATCCGGACAGATCGAGATCTGTGTCCGGCAGAACCAGGTATTGAGACGGATCCAATATCCGGGCGACACTAACGACCGGGTTCCAGCCGGCCCCCGCTGTTGGTATGTACGTACCTGTGGACCTGAAGAGGAGAGGGGCGGCCAGCCTGTTGATCCTGGCCGCGGTATTGGCTGGAGGAGCGCTCGGAGGCTCGGGTGGCAGATCGCCGGTCGAGGAGCCGATGTCGACTCGTGTCGCCGTGACCACACCTGTCCGGATCTCGCTTTACGTGGCTGGCTGGGTGCTCAACCCAGGAGTCTTCGTAATTGCGCCCGATGCTCTGGTTGCCGATGCGATTCTGGCAGCCGGCGGCGCACGGCCCGGGGCCCGCCTCGACTCGTTGAACCTCGCCCGGCCCGTCGTGGACGGTGATCATATCGATGTACCTGGGCCGGCCGATGCGGTGAGCTCCCGAGGCTCGTCCGGAAGTGGACTGATCTCGCTCAACCGAGCTAACGCGACGGAACTCGAGGACTTGCCGGGCGTTGGCCCTGTTCTCGCCGACCGGATTGTCGCGTTCCGAGAGGCCAACGGTCTCTTCGAGCAGGTCGAGGACCTATTGGAAGTCCCTGGGATCGGTGAGTCGAAGCTGGCGTCAATCAGGGATCTGGTCACAGTTCCGTGACCGAGGAACATCCTGCATTCCCACCCCGCGTGTCCTGGCCCTGGTTGGGAGGCGCGACGGTCATCTGGTTGTCGTCGGCGGCCGTCAGCATCGGGCTGTATGGACTCGCCGTCTCAATGCTGGCAGTGGCCGGATGCGCACTGAGCCGACATTTCTGGATCGCCGTGTTTGCCCTCGCAGCGACGGCCACTGCGATTCTCGGTGCCGAGCCGCTTCGGCCTCTTCCGGCGGGAGAGATCATTTTTGACGGGGTGGCCTCCTCCGCGGTTGTAGACGGTCCGTATGGACGATGGGTGCTCGTTGAAACCGGGGACGGTCCGGCGTTGATCGACCTGCCCGACGGCATTGATATTGAACGGGGAGAGGGGGTGAGAATTCGAGGGGCTACAAAAGGTGAGCCGGATACTGCCCGCGGCGTGGAGCATCGCGGAGTGGTCGAGGCCAAGGAGGTGGAACACCTTGCCGCACCCTCGGGACTGGCACGGGCAGGCAACGCGATCCGGGAGCGGGTGATCGCCGGGCTCGAGCCGATGGATCACGGTCGAGCTCTGCTCGCGGGGTTTCTCATAGGCGATATCAGTCAGCTCGACGAAGTTGACGTTGAAGCAATGAGGCTGGCGGGCTTGTCGCACTTCACGGCAGTGAGCGGTTCCAATGTCGCGCTCTTTCTCGGCCTGCTCTTCTTGGTGACCGCTCCATTTTCAATGGGTCCGAAACGACGAGCGATAATCGGACTCGCAGGACTGCCTGTCTACGCAGCCGCGACCGGGTTTGAGCCATCCGTGCTGCGGGCGTCGGTGATGGCTGGTCTTGTGCTCGGAGGTCGGTTGATCGGGTTGGCACTCGAAGCCTGGCAAGTGCTTGCTCTGGCAGTGGGAGCCCTCATAGTCATCGAGCCGAAGATCGGGTCGAGTATCGGCTTTCAGCTTTCGGTGGTGGCAACCGCTGGAGTTCTTCTCGGGGCCCGGTGGCCGGTGAAAGGCGGGATGGTTTCTCGGGCCCTTGCGGTCACCATCGGCGCCCAGGTGGCCGTTGCGCCGCTGCTCCTCATCTATTTTGGGAGGCTCCCGTTGATGTCTCCAGCGGTCAATCTGGTTGCGGCGCCATTGGTCACGGCGGCGACTCTGCTCGCGTCAGTCGGCGTAGCCGGCGTTCCCGGTCTGGTAGGCGTCGCCTCCTGGTTTGCCGATCTCGTGCTCGGCCTGGCGAACTCGGCCGCGGGTTGGCCACAATTGGGTCCTATCGAGTTCGCACTGGCTGCGGCTGCCGGGGTGGCCTACTGGCATCAGCGTGAGTGGCGAGGCGTGGTCGCCGTCGGTGCGGCGGTGCTCTTCGTTGTTGTCATCCTTGGCGCCTCGACGCGGCTCGAGGCTGGCAGTGTTGTGGTTCTCGACGTGGGCCAGGGAGACGCGATCCTCGTAGCCGCCGGTGCAGACCGATATGTGTTGATCGACGGAGGCCCCGATCCGGCGCGCTTGTTCGACCGACTTCGTAAGTATGGAGTCCGGCATCTCGATCTGGTTGTCGTGTCACACATTCACGCTGACCACCTCGCCGGACTGACGGGCCTGGTTGGCAGGGTGCCCATCGGGGTGGTTTGGGCCGCGGCGGAACCTCATTCCACCCCCGGTTCAGAAGAGTTCTTTCGCCTTCTCGAGGAAAGCAACATTCCAGTCGTGCTCGCCGAGCCTGGGCGAATGGAGCATTTCGGAGGACTATCCCTTCGGGTATTGGGACCCGAGCGCCGCTATGCCTCGGCCAACGACCAGTCGGTCGTTATTGCAGTCGACGGGTCGGTTCGCTCGATACTCCTTGCAGGCGACATCGAGAAGGTTGCCCAGGCCGATCTGATAGGAATCGCCTCCAACGTGCTCAAGGTTCCGCACCACGGAGCCACAACGACTGACCCCGATTGGCTCCTGAGCGTGGGAGCCGATCTCGCCGTGATCTCGGTAGGGCCCAACGACTTCGGCCATCCCGCACAATCGTTGATAGATCTGCTCGAGGCCTCGGGCGCATCGGTCGTTCGGACCGATAGGGACGGCGATGTTCTTGTGTCCCTCTCCAGGCCCTAAGCGGATGGAAGCCCCCGGGCCGATACTCCCCCGAAGAGCCCCTCTCCCCGGCTCCGCCGGTACTCGCCCCAAACTCACTTCGTTCGCCTGGGGAGAAACAGACGCCTTCGTTCGTTGCGGGGAGAAATCAGCGCCCATTGGCCAGGAGCGATGGGACACTGGAGTTGTGACCAGCGCCAAGCCAGACGTTCTCGACCTGGGCCGTCACCAGCTTCCCCTTGGGAGCCACACCTACATAATGGGCGTGATCAATCTCTCACAGGACTCAAAGAACCTGCATACCGTCGCTAGGTCTGTTGACGAGGCTCTCCTGATGGCAGATCGATACCGACAGTGGGGAGCGACCCTCATCGACCTGGGCGGGCAATCGTCCCACTACGACAATCCCACGATCGCCGAGTCCGACGAGATCTCGCGGGTCGTGCCGGCTATAGAGTCCCTGGTGGCCGAAGACCATCTGGTCTCGGTCGATACCTGGAAGCCCGCAGTTGCTCAGGCGGCGGTTGACGCTGGGGCTGTTGTTGTCAACGACACCGGGGGTCTTGCCGATCCGGCCATGCGGGAGGTTGTCTCGAAGTCGGGTCTCCCCGCGGTGGCGGTTCATATCGAAGGCTCCAATCCACACGATGTGGGTGAGGTTGAGATCAGTTCGGCAAAGGCCAACGAGACGGCAGACGGGTTTAGAGCCCTTCTGGATGAATTGGCCGAGGACGGTATTGATAATCTGATCTTGGATCCAGGTATCGCTCTCAACTACCGGGGGGACTACGAGGGATACACGGGGATGCAGCTCGAGGTGATCGCGGCCTCGTCTGCTCTTCACGCGCTGGGCAAACCGGTGCTGATTCCGATTCCCCGAAAGAGAGACTTTCACCGGGTTGCCGCTTATCTGTCGCTTGCCTTCGAGCACCGGGCGGACATCGTCAGAGTCCACGATGTGGCCCTCGCAACGGACCTCGCGCGGCTTTTCGGTCGTTTGCCCTGATTACATTCGGACCGTGGCCATTCTTCTCATCTCCGGTCCGTCGAATTCCGGACCCGGAGAACGACAGCAGATGCTCGACATCACATCCAAGGTGTTCGCCGATGAGGGCGTCGACCGCGGCCAGATTCTTCGGTTAGACGTGCCCGGTCGTGGCGCTGGGGAAGAAGGTGACGGAGCGCTCCGCCGCGAGATAGAACCAATTGTTCCCGCACTCCAGTCAGGCTCTCTATTCGGCGATCGGCTCGGGCTAGAGATCGTCGACGCGCAGAATCTTCAGGTCGGGGAGGCGGAGGTGCTGGCCAGCCTCCTTCGGGGGGCTGACCTCACCGCGGCGGAAATCGTGCTGGTGGCGGCTGGATCCGTGCCCAAAGCGGTTTCGGCCGTCGTAAAGGAGTTGGGGTCCACCGTTTCGGTGCGAAAGATGTGGGAGCGGCAGGCCAGGGAGTGGCTGAATCGTGAAGTGAAGACGCGAGGCCTGGCCATGGACAAGAAGGCCGAGGAGGCACTGCTGCAGCGCTTCGGCACCGATACCGCGGGGCTGGGCCAGGCACTCGACCAGTTGGAGGAGACAAGTGCCACCATCACGAGCGAATTGGTCATGGATCGATTCAAGAATCGGCCGGCGGAACCGACCTTCATGATCACGGACGCGATCTCCAAGGGCGAGGTGGGGTCGGCTCTGCGGCGACTATCCGACTTCCTTGTTCACGGACATCCTCTCGTTTATCTGGCGGCAATCGAATCAGATCTGAAGAAGAGGACTCTGGCTGCCGCGGCACCGGATGAAGCGACCTTCCGGGAGTGGATCGGGGCGCGTCCCAGCGACAGGGGAGCCAACAGGTATTGGGCGATGCGGGGCCGGGTCAGGGAGTCCTCGTTGCGAAGTGCACAGCAGGCGCTGGTTCGGGCCGACCGTGTGATCAAATCCCAGCCGGAAGAGGTGCAGCGAGTCACGCTGGAACGATTGACGGTCGCCCTTTGTCGTTGGTACGGCTGACTTCGTCGAGCCGGCAGCTACTTGCTAGCTACTACTTGCTACCTGCGTTGCCAGTCTGCTTTTTCGGCGAGCGGCAGTGGTCTTCTTCAGGACACCCTTGGAAGCGGCGCTGTCAATCTTTGCCTGAGCGTCGCGGTAAAGCTCATCGGCAGGCTCGCCGACGGCGAGGGCCTCCTCGAGCTTGCGAATGCTGCTCTTGAGATCGCTGTTAACCGACTTGTTGCGGAGACGACGGGTCTCGTTCTGCCGGTTTCGCTTTTCTTGAGATCTGATATTCGCCATGGTGAAAACTCTTATCCGATAGGGAATTCGGGCGCCCTGGGAGTTGAGCCGCCGGAACCGGAAGAGTAGCAGCAGCCCAAATGAAGGTACAATGCACCTTCTTTCTCTCTTCAACGTGACCCATCAAACGCGCATCCGCAACTTCTCGATCATTGCCCATATCGATCATGGAAAATCGACCCTGGCCGATCGGCTGCTGGAGCGAACCGGTACAGTTTCGGGGCGTGACATGAGGGAGCAGCTCCTCGACAGCATGGATCTGGAGCGGGAGCGTGGAATCACCATCAAAGCCCAGACTGTCCGCATCGAGCATCGCTCCGCCGACGGCGAGACATACGTTCTCAATCTGATTGATACCCCTGGCCACGTCGACTTCTCATATGAGGTGTCCAGGTCGTTGGCCGCCTGCGAAGGAGCCCTGCTTCTAACCGATGCCGCGCAGGGAGTGCAAGCTCAGACTCTCGCCAACGCGTACCTCGCGGTCGACGCCGGCCTGCAGGTCATCCCGGCCATCAACAAGATCGATCTGCCAGCTGCCGACCCCGACAAGGCGGCGTCTGAGATAGTGAGCATTCTCGGAGGATCGCCGGAGGAGGTCATCAGGATCTCGGCCAAGACAGGCCGGGGTGTGGACGAGCTCCTCGATCGACTGGTGAAGGATGTGCCCGCACCAACGGGTGTTCCAGAGGGTCCGCTCCGAGCGCTGGTGTTCGACTCCTACTTCGACGCCTATCGCGGAGTTGTTTGCTATATCCGGGTGGTCGACGGGCAGATCAACAGCGGTCAGAAGCTCCGGTTCATGGCGACGTCCGAAACCCACGAGGCAGCCGAGATCGGTGTGTTGACGCCAAAAGCGCAACCGGTTCAGATACTTGGCCCGGGCGAGGTCGGGTACCTCATCACCGGCGTCAAGGAGATTGATCGGATCAAAGTCGGCGACACCGTCACCACGGCGGCGAACCCCGCCGCTCATCCACTGCCGGGCTACGAGGAACCCAAGCCGATGGTCTTCAGCGGGCTGTTCCCGACAGATGGCGATGACTTCGAGAATCTTCGGGAGGCTCTCGAGAAGCTTCGGCTCAATGATGCTTCCTTGATCTTCGAGCCCGAGACCAGCCGTGCCCTGGGTTTCGGGTTCCGATGCGGCTTCCTTGGCCTTCTCCACATGGAGATCATCAGAGAGAGGCTGGAGAGGGAGTACGACCTCGATCTCGTGGCCACGGCCCCATCGGTCGCCTATCGCGTAACCATGCCGGACGGGAGCGAGTTCCTCATCAAATCTCCCCAGGACCTGCCCGACTCCATAAGCCGCGAGAGTGTGTCTGAGCCCTACGTCCGGGCGATGATCATTACCCCGGTCGAGTTCGTGGGTCCGATAATGGAGCTTGTCACCAAACGCAGAGGTGTCGTGGGCAATATGAATTACCTGACCACCGAACGGGTAGAGCTGGACTACGAGTTGCCACTCGCCGAGGTCGTCTTCGATTTCTTCGATCAGCTCAAGTCGAGGACCAAGGGCTACGCCTCACTCGACTATGAGCCTGCTGACTATCGCGAGTCCGACTTAGTCAAGGTGGACATCCTGCTCAACGGTGAGCCGGTTGATGCTTTCTCATCGATTGTTCATCGCGACAAGGCCCAGGACTATGGCAAATCGATGACTTCGAGGCTGCGTGCTCTGATACCACGCCAGCTGTTCGATGTTCCTATCCAGGCGGCCATCGGGGGTCGCATTATCAGTCGTGAGACCGTCAAAGCCAAGAGAAAGGACGTCACCGCCAAATGCTATGGCGGTGACGTGAGCCGAAAGAAGAAACTTCTCCAACGGCAGAAGGAGGGAAAGAAGCGGATGAAGATGGTGGGGTCGGTGGAGGTTCCACAAGAGGCTTTCGTGGCTGCCCTCCAACTCGACGAAGACTGATGAACGGGCTTGATGTCGACGCCCATGTGAACACGTCGTCAGCATACGTGCACATTCCGTTCTGTTCGGCGGTCTGTCCTTACTGTGATTTCGCTGTGGTCGCCGGCGCGGATCATCTTGCCGACCGATATGCCGATGCGGTTGTCGCCGAGATCGGGATGTCGGAGCCGTTGTCGCCTTTAGACGCGATCTTCTTTGGTGGAGGGACGCCCAGCCACGTTGATCCGAGCTTGCTGGCGAGGATCCTGAAGGCATTGGTTGACCGTCATGGCATTGCCAGCGAGGCAGAGATCTCGCTCGAAGCGAATCCCGAGGACTTCACCGACATCAGAGCTGTCGAGATCAAGGCTGTCGGGTTCAATCGGGTCTCCTTTGGTGCTCAAAGCTTCGACGGTGCGGTGCTCTCGGCCTTGGGTCGTCGGCACACCGGCACCGAGATCGGCAGTTCAGTCGAGGCAGCCCGTTCATCCGGGTTTGCCAGCATCTCACTCGACCTGATTTTCGGCACGCCAGAGGAGACCGAAGAGTCGTGGGCCCGCTCCATCGGGTTCGCTATCGAAGCCGAGCCAGACCACATCTCCTGTTATTCGTTGACCGTGGAGCCGGGGACACCTCTGGCCCGCTGGGTGAGAGAGGGAGCGCCGGCCCCAGACCCCGACGTCCAGGCCGACCGATACGAATATGCGGACGCCCGTCTGAGTGACGCCGGCTATCCGAGGTATGAAGTGTCCAACTGGGCGCGGCCCGGACATGAATGCAAATACAACCTGACCGTCTGGGCACAAGGCGAGTTCGAGGCATATGGCAACGGTGCCCACCGATATCGGCACGGAGCTCGAAGTCGAAACGTGCGACGTCTCGACGCATACCTCGACCGGGTTGAGGTCGGTGAGAGGCCGATCGCCGGATCGGATCTGATCGCAGGTTGGGACCATGAGATCGATCGGCTGTTTGTTGGCCTGCGCAGGTCGGCCGG
Source organism: uncultured Gammaproteobacteria bacterium (assembly GCA_964194995.1). Classification (GTDB taxonomy): domain Bacteria; phylum Actinomycetota; class Acidimicrobiia; order Spongiisociales; family ZC4RG35; genus JACZUI01. Next base: position 11,754 of record CAXMPS010000052.1, read on the forward strand.
AGTCAGAGGTGGGCCCGGCGTGGACGCTCTTCTCAGCTCAAGCGACGGGATGAGGCTTCTTGATGCAGATGTTGTGCAGATGGCCGACAACCGGTTGACTGTGATCCGGCCGCTGCTCACCGATGAGGTGCATCGGGCAGTACTCGGCTTGGCGGACCCCGACGACTAGGGACACCGCATTTTCGCGGATAACGTGTATCAGTACCGATGCTTGAAGATCGTCGATCAGAGATACTGCGAGCCCTCGTCGAGGAGCACATTCGAACTGGCGAGACCGTTAGCTCGCGGGCGATAGTGGAGAAGGCCAGGCTCAAAGTCTCGACGGCCACCGTTCGCAACGACCTGGCTGCGCTCGAAACGGAGGGCTATGTGGTGCAGCCGCATACTTCGGCAGGGCGGATTCCCACCGCGGACGCCTACAGGTACTACGTCGACCACCTCGGGCCTGGCCGTCTCCGGTCGGCAGCTCAAGCCAAGATCCATGACTTCTTCGGTGACGTACACCTCGAGCTGTCCAAGCTCTTGTCCGCTACGTCGGAACTCCTGGCCGAGATCACAGACTTGCCGGCAATGGTCGTTTCCCCGGGCATGGGGGGAGACAGGGTCGCTGCGTTCCATGCCGTTCAGGTCCTCAATGATCAGATCCTCGTCGTTGTGGTTACCAAGGGCGGCAGAGTTCTCCAACAGCGAGGAAGGGTCAGAGTCCCAGTGACCCACGCCGAGGTGGAAGTTGCCCAGAGAATTGTGTCGGAAGCGATAGTGGGAACCGACCTGAGCGGCGAACTGGCGATCCCCGAGAGTGTGATGAGGGAGCTCGATCAACCGAGACGAGAGATCGTGCTCACGATGGCGGACTGCCTTCATCTCGCAGGCTCGGCAGCAACGGAGATGTACATCGGTGGAACCCAGCGTCTGGCGGGCGCCTGGGATGATCGTTCTGCCGTACAACGGATACTCGACGTGTTGGAACGCGAAGCCGAGGTCATGAAGATGCTCGCTTCTGCTTCCGAGACGTCGATTCAGATCGGTTCCGACCTTCCCGTTTCCGAGCTGGATCTAGCGGTCGTGTCGAAGCGCTACGACACCGGGGCAGCAGGTGGTTCGGTGGGTGTCATCGGGCCCATGAGGATGAACTACAAGCGGGCGATATCCGCGGTTGAGGAAGTCACCCGGGAACTCGAAGACAGGATCAGCTCCGAGCGGGAGTGATCGGGATGGCTGTCGACTACTACGCGACCCTTGGCGTGGCCAGAGATGCCACCGCCAGTGAAGTCAAGAAAGCCTTTCGGAGGGTGGCCCGGCAGACCCATCCCGACGCCAACCCCGACGATCCTGAAGCGAATCGACGATTCCGCGCAGCCGCTGAGGCCTATGAGGTGCTGTCTGATCCTGAGAGTCGTCGGCGCTACGACCGCGGAGACACGATCGATCTGTCCTCACTGTTTGGCGGGAGTGGCGGACTGGACGACCTTCTCCGGTCAGTATTTGGCGAGGGCGGGTTGTTCGGCTCGCCCAACCCACGGCCGGCCCGAGGTCGGGACGTCCTCGTCCGTGTCGAGATAGACCTCGGTGACGCAGCTTTCGGCGTTGACGTGCCGGTCCGGTTCCAGACAAGGCGCACTTGCGAGGAATGCACCGGGTCAGGTGCGGCCCGGGGCTCGAGGCGTCAGACCTGCCCCCAGTGCGGCGGCGCCGGTTCGGTGCGGGTCGCGCGCCGCTCGCTGTTCGGGACAATGATGACGGTCTCCACCTGTTCGCAATGCGCCGGTGAAGGCGTCGTGATCTCTGAGCTATGCCCGGTATGCGCCGGATCGGGCTCCGTGTCGGATGATGCGAACGTAACGGTCGAGGTTCCGGCCGGAATCGGGACAGGTACCAGGCTGAGGCTCAGCGGACGCGGTGAATCCGGAGGACGATCTGGTCCGGCCGGCGATCTGTTCGTCGAGGTTGTGGTGGCGCCCAATGGCGAGTATGAGCGCGTCGATGACGACCTGGTCGTTCGCTCGAATGTCGGCATCGCAGGGGCCACATTGGGCACCCGACTTGCGGTGCCATTGATCGAGGGCGGTCATGCGGAGGTCGAGGTTCCTCCGGGCACCCAGCCCGGCACCGTGTTCAGTATCTCGGGCGCGGGCATGACCAGGTTGGGCCGCAGGTCCCGGGGGGATCTGCATGTCATAGTTGGTGTCGACATCGCCGAGACGCTTACGCCCGAGGAGGAAGAGTTGTTACGCAAATGGGCTGAGCTCAGGGGGGAGAAGACCGGAAAGACTGCGCCTGCGGGCTGATGCGTCACGTGCCACACGTGTTCATCGAGGGCCCGTGGGATTCTCCTGAGATCGAGCTATCAGGCGCACAGCTCAAGCATGTGAAAACTGTGCTCCGACTGGCTTCAGGAAGCCCGATTTCATACACCAACGGGGCTGGTGTCATTGGAGAAGGGTTTCTTGGCGACGGGACGATCATGAGAGGCGAGGAGACGCAAGTCGACCGGCGCTCGACGCTCGTGGTCGCCGTAGCTCCGCCTGTCGGACGTGACAGGCAGCGGTTTCTCATTGAGAAGCTGGGAGAATTGGGTGTGGAACGGGTGGCCTGGATGTCAGCGAAGCATGGTTCGCGACGTGTTCCGTCGCCTGCCAAGGTCCATGCGTGGGCTGTGTCGGCACTCGAGCAGTCTCGCGGAGCCTGGATGATGCAGACGAACCCGGTGTTGGAGTCCTGGGGGAATCTGGAACCACCGGTCGTGGCGTGCTCCCGCGGCGGATTTGCTGAACTGCCTCACGCTCGCACAGTGGTCATCGGTCCCGAAGGGGGTTGGGCGGAGGGCGAGATTCCTGACGATGTCGCCACATGGAATTTGGGTGAAGGTGTCCTCAGGGTAGAGACCGCGGCGGTGGTCGCCGCGGCGAGACTCACCTATCTCTAGCGGAGCCCGATCGGTGCAGGTAGGCTGGTATTGGGCTCCTGGGAGAGCAATAAGTGGCTGATCAATTCAACGCTTCATTAGGCGGGCGGCTTCGTGCAGCGCGACGTCAACGCGGCTGGTCACTTGGCGAGGTTGAAAACTTCACCGAGGGCGAGTTCAAGGCCTCGGTCGTCGGGGCCTATGAGCGCGGGGAGCGCGCAATTAGTGTCCTTCGATTTGTCCGGCTCGCCGAGAAATATCGGGTCGAGCCGGCCAGTTTGCTTCCTTCTGCTCCACCCGACGGAGACCTTGTCATCGATCTGGACATGTTGTCCGCCAATCATGGCGGTGATCTCGCTGATCGGTATCTTGCCGCGATTCGTCTGTTGAGACGTGGGGAGAGTTCCCAAGAGGTTCGAGCCGCTGACAAAGCAGTGATTGCCTCGTTGCTGGAGTCGTCCGCCAGACCGGTTCAGAGCATCGATTGAGTCAACCGTCCCCAGGCTCTGGTAACGGCCTGGCCGAACGGGAGAATGCCGGTAGAATCGGGTTGACGCCACAACTGGGGCGTCATTCTCGTGTCATCTGAACAAATCGAATCTCGTTTGCGCGTTCCCAGCCAACACTTGATGTTGGACTTGCTCGGGGAATCCGATCGCCACTTCCGCCAGGTAGAGAAGAAGTTCCCGGAGGTGCTTTTCGTCGCGCGCGGGGACGAAATCGCAATGAAGGGCGACGAGGCGATTGTGAAACAGGCGAAGACTGTTGTTTCGGAGTTGCTGATCCTTGTCCAGGAGGGACATCCACTGGACAGCGGCCGGGTCGATGAGGTGGTCGCCATGGTGCGCGACGAGGTGCCGAGCCCTTCAGGCATCCTCACCGATGGCATCCCGGTTGGCCGGGGGCGGGTGGTTCGTCCGAAAACCCATGGTCAGCAGAAGTACATCGAGGCGATCAGGGAGAACACGCTGACATTCGGGATCGGACCAGCCGGAACCGGGAAGACCTATCTTGCGATGGCTGCGGCTGTTGACAGCCTCGTCAATGGCCGGGTGAGACGGATAATCCTCACCAGGCCGGCTGTTGAGGCGGGTGAGCGGCTTGGCTTTCTTCCTGGTGATCTCATCGCCAAAGTCGACCCATATCTGCGTCCTCTTTACGACGCACTGTGGGACATGCTCGGGGCCGAGGAAACCGCCACTTTGATAGAGCGGGGAACCATTGAGATAGCGCCGCTCGCTTACATGCGTGGAAGGACTCTCAACGACGCATGTGTGATCCTCGATGAAGCCCAAAACACCTCGCCGGAGCAAATGAAGATGTTCCTTACTCGACTTGGCTTCAATTCCAAGATGATCATCACCGGCGACAAGACTCAGACGGATCTTCGGGATACCCGTGAGCCAGGTCTCAGCGTCGTTCGCAGGATCTTGCAGGGCATTCCCGGTGTTGCCTTTGTCGAGTTGGGTGCTCGCGACGTGGTACGGCACCGCATCGTGGCATCCATCGTTGAGGCCTATTCCCGCCACGAATCGAGTGAGCGCAAGTGATCCAGCGCCCTGCCGTAGTTCGGACCGCCATCTTCCTGGCGACGGTGGTCGCGTCGTGGGCTGTGCTCTCCCTGGGGTCCACAACCTCCGACCTGGACTTCAGCGTGGGGGATCTCGCTCCACAAACCTACGAAGCCCAAAACGCCGCCACAGTCATCGACACGGTTGAGACCGAGACACTTCAACAGGAAGCCCGTGATTCCGTAGAGCCGATCCGGGTGGTTCACCCTGAAATCGAGGCCGAGGTCAACTTGCAGATCAACGCGG
>CAXMPS010000053.1:0-1524 GCA_964194995.1 uncultured Gammaproteobacteria bacterium
AATGCCGAGCGGATCGCCAACTTCACCGAACGAGACGGAACACGACTGGCGGGTCATCTCCACGAGACGGTGCAGGATTTCCTCTCCGCTACGAGTGAGTATCGCGGCGACGATCCCTTCCCGTGGTACGACGATCACACCATTGATGTCGCTGCTGGAACCTGCATCCTGCTTGGAGAGCTCGTCGTCCACGGCCGCGACCTCGCCGGTGCTGTCGATCGGCCGTGGCAGATCGACCCCGACCACGCCCGGCTGACTCTGGCGGGGATGCTCTCAGTGCTGCCGCTCTATGTGGATCAGGACAAGGCACAGGGAGTGAGGGTCACCTACCAGGTCAGAGTCAAGGGGAGCCCCCCTGTGTACTTGCGGTTCGCCGACAGCGAACTCGACGTCACCTCAGCCCAAGTCAAGCCGGTCGACTGCCGGATCACGGCCGACCCCGTCGACTACCTCCTCATCAGCTACGGACGGATCGGACAGACCGGTCCCATCCTGCGCGGCAAGCTGATCGCATGGGGTCGCAAACCGTGGCTCGGTTCGAAGCTGGGAACCTTCCTGCACAAACCCTGATCCGAGCTGACCCGCTCTGAGGACGGCATGTTCGAGGTCGATGTCGTGGTCATCCCAGCCAGCAAATAACCGAGATCCCGACTCTCCAGGTCAACCCGCCCATAACGGCACATATGCGCTACCCGCGTCCGGCGTACGCTCCGCTTTGGAAGCGGCGTTCGGGATTTCCGGTGCTGCGGTTCAGCGGCTTGCTGGCGGCGACAGCCGACGGCCGCGCGATGATTCTGAGCAGGGGGTCCCGACGAGCACCGATCAACAAGCTCCGAGCAGCATTAGGCCGGTCAGTCCGTACATGAGTCCTCTCCAATGCGCTCGAGGCGATCTTGAGGCGGGTCTTGGCCTCTTCTGCCCACCTCTCAATTTTGCGAAAGCTGGCCTCGACTTCACCCAAGTAGGCGCTCACCTGCTCCTTGTCATAGCCCATCGGAACAACAGCAAACTCGCGATCATCCACCCCACGGAGTAACTCGGGTGGACGCTGCGTCTCAAAAGATTCAGAAGTGCTCACGGCAACAACCCAATATCTCGAGGTGCGCACCACGGCAACACCGTCCTGCCATCCGCATACACGGAATCGGTAGAACTACTCACCATCCCCCTACCCCTTGTCGCCAAAAGCGATCCCCCACAAAAGGTAACAGCCGAGCCACCGAGAGGGATGCTCAAATGCCACTTAGCCAACAGAACTAGTTAGTCCCAGCTTCCCAACGACGGAGTTCCGGCACGGTTCCGACCATCAAGAGTGCACGGCTGACCGACCCGCCGTCTAGACCCGCCTATATCGGCACATATGCGCTACCTGTGAGAGTGGATGAGGGAGCGCATATTGCCGGATATGCGCTACCTGGCTCGGCAACAGATCCAGTCGCAAGGTGTACGAAACCCGCATGGTCGACGACTATCCCTGGACCTCATGCACAGTGAACTCGCCGAATCAGCTACTACGGGAGCTCG
>CAXMPS010000054.1:0-40203 GCA_964194995.1 uncultured Gammaproteobacteria bacterium
AGAAGGCCAGGGCCGCGAAGTCGACCTCGACCTGCTCCTCGATGTGTCCGACGGCATCAGCATCGGGCTGGCTTGGCCACCAAAGATGACGACCATCTGCCCGCTGGGGCCATCGGCGGTGTCCCCGGTGATCGCCCTACGGGACTACTTCCGGGACGAGGTCATGGAGCACGTCCGTCTCGGCCGGTGCCCTCTGGCGACAAGAAGCGAAGCGAAACGAGGTGGCCCGGAGGGCCGGAGAGGGAAAGGCCGAGAGGCCGAGAGGGGTCGTCCCTCCGAGGTGAGGGGTCGTCCCCCAGAAGAAGCAGGCACGACATGACCGAGTCGGTCCGCGTAACCATCGACGGTCAGGAGCGCGATGTCCCGGCAGGGGAGCTGATCATCCAGGCCGCCCAGGACAAAGGGACCTATATCCCTCGCTTCTGCTGGCACGAGCGGATGAATCCGGTCGGTATGTGTCGGATGTGCCTCGTCGAGGTCGAGTCGCCCCGGGGCCCGATGCTGGTGACTGCATGCACCAACACGGTGGTCGACGGGATGAGCGTTGACACCAAGGGCCCTACGGTGAAGAAAGCGCAGGAAGCGATACTCGAGTTCCTGCTGGCCAACCACCCGCTCGACTGCCCTGTCTGCGACAAGGGCGGGGAGTGTCCGCTTCAGGATCAGGCCATGTCACATGGTCCTGGTGATAGCCGGTTTGTCGAGATCAAGCGGAACTACGAGAAGCCGATTCCCATTTCGGATCTGGTGCTTCTCGACCGGGAGCGGTGCATCCTCTGCGCCCGTTGCACCAGATTCTCCGATGAGATCAGCGGCGACCCGTTGATCGAGTTTCAGGAGCGAGGCAACGAGACCGAGATCAACACCTTCCCCGACCTTCCCTTCTCTTCCTATTTCTCAGGCAACACGGTGCAGATCTGTCCGGTCGGCGCACTCACGGCCAAGCCCTATCGATTCCGCGCCCGCCCCTGGGATCTGTCCCAGGTAGAGAGCTCGGGGATGTTCGACACTTCCCATCCGAGAATCTCGATCCACTCCAGTCAGAACGAGATTCTTCGGATCGTGGGGGTCGACAACGACGCCACCAACCACGGCTGGCTGTCCGACAAGGACCGTTTCGGCTTCGAGTATCTCCGTTCTGATGATCGGCTCACGACGCCGCTGGTGAAAAGGGACGGTGAGCTGGTTGCGGTTGGTTGGGCCGAGGCCCTCGACATTGTGGCCAATCGCATTGATCTCATTTCGGAGGAGGACGGCGGTTCGGCATTTGGGGTGATCGGCGGCGCTAGAGGGACCAACGAGGATGCCTACGCCCTATCCAAATTCTCCCGAGTCACGCTCGGAACCAACAATGTCGATTGCCGGATGGACGACGCCCTATCGTCCCACTTCCTTGCTGGTTCGGTTGATCGGGCGCTCATCTCCGATCTCGATACCGCGGACACGATCCTGATCTGGGCGGCTGATCTCAAAGAAGAGCACCCCAACCTCTATCTAAGGGCCCGTCGGGCAGCCCAGGAATTGGGCGTCAAACTGATCATTGTTCACCCGCGCGCCACCGGTCTCGATGATCGGGCAACCCACAAGCTCCACTACCGACCGGGAGGAGGATTTGCCCTCCTCGACGAGATCGCAGACGGCGTTCACCCGGAGGTAGCGAGTGCGCTTGCCGCGCAGAAGGTCGTCGTCATCGTCGGTCAGTCGTCATTCGCCGACGACCCGAAGCTTGCAGAGTCTGTAGCTGCACTGGTTCGGAGCAAGGCCGGCACGGTTCGAATCATGCCCATGGCGCGAAGGGCCAATACTTTTGGAGCATTGGACATGGGTCTCGGACCCGACCTCCTCCCGGGTCGGGTGAGTGTCGGTGCGATCGGCTGTGCCAACCTCGCTGAGGCTTGGGGCGAGTTCCCGACCTCGCCCGGTAAGGACACCAGGTTGATTCTCGAGGGACTGGACGACGGTGAAATCCGTTTTCTGCTTCTCGTGGGCGCCGACCCGGTGAACGATCTCCCGAATAGCAGCATTGCCCGGGATGCTCTCGAGGTGGCCGAGTACGTGGTCTCCATTGATCTATTCCTGAACGATTCGAACGCTGATGCTGATGTGATCCTCCCGGCGCTCGGCTTCGCTGAGAAAGAGGGCCTTGTTACCAACGTCGAGGGACGGGTTCAGAAGGTCAATGCGATCAGCCCGGGCCCGGGCCAGGCCCGCGCTGATTGGTCGATCATCGTCGACATCGCCGACCGGGTCGGCAGGCCTCTCGGCCTGGCATCAGCGGAGATTATCGCCAAGGAGATTGCCGAGGTTGCCCCTGCCTATGAGGGAGTGACCTGGGATCTGCTCGAATGGGACGAGCGCGATGGCGTGGTTGTCCCGATCCACGGAAGCCAGGAGATCAACCACATTCCCGTGTCGCTGGCCGGTCCGCGGGCACCGGGCGCAGGCCTGACCCTGCACGTGGCGAGAACCCTCTACGACGACGGGGTGTTGATGAGGCACAGCCCCTCGCTGCACCGGCTTGCTCCCGGTCCGCTGGTCCATCTCAATCCGGAGGACGCCCGTCGGCTTGGCGCACAGGACGGTCGTCCAATGAGGGTCGTCACCAAACACGGCGAAGGGGACTTGGCGGCTGTCATCGATGAAGACACGCCTGAGGGTGTGGTGTTTGTCCCGTTCAACCAGCCCGGCGGGGTGTCACTCGGCACCGATCCGGTTGTCAGAGTCACTGCGGTGAGCGGATGAGCTGGCCGGAATTCTGGATCGTCGTCCTCAGGGTGGTTCTGACATTCGGGCTGCTTCTGGTGGTCACGATCCTCAATGTGTGGGCCGAGAGGAAGATCCTTGCCAAGATGCAGAGCCGGATCGGCCCGAGCCGCGCCGGCCCGTACGGGATCCTCCAGACTCTTGCAGACGGCATGAAGCTCTTCTTCAAGGAGTCGATCACTCCGCGCAAGGTGGAGCTGGGCATGTACATCCTCGCCCCCTTCCTGGCTGTAATCCCTGCATTCCTCATCTTCATGATGGTTCCGTGGGGGCGTCCATTCACGATCGGAGGCCACGAAGTGGCCCTCCAAGGGACCGACTTGAATGTCGGGCTGCTCTTCATCCTGGCGATGTCATCGATGGCGGTGTATGCCGTTGTTCTCGCCGGTTGGTCATCTGGATCCAAGTATCCGCTGATCGGTGGAGTCCGGGCGACGGCGCAGGCGATTTCCTACGAGGCGGCGATGGGGCTTGCGATGGTGGCTGTGGTCATGTTCAGCGCGACTCAGGGCGATGGCGGCACCCTTTCCCTTGCCGAGATCGTCGAGAGACAGTCCGGGACCTGGGGTGATCTGTTCCCTGCCCTCCAACCCGTGCTCCAGTTCGTCCCACGATGGAATGTGTTCCCACAGATCGTGGCCTTCGTGATTTTCTTCATCGCCATCGTGGCCGAGACCAACCGCGCGCCGTTCGACCTCGTTGAAGCCGAACAGGAAATTGTCGGTGGATTCCACACCGAGTATTCGGGGATGAGATTCGCGATGTTCTTCCTGGCCGAGTACATCAACATCTTCTCGATGTCGGCCATCGCAGCGACACTTTTCCTGGGAGGGTGGACCGGTCCGACGTTTGATGGCGTCCTCCCCGGGATCGTGTCGGCTGTTTTGCCCACGATCTACTTTCTGGCGAAGACCTACTTCCTGGTCTTCCTCTTCTTCTGGCTCAGGGCAACTCTGCCGCGTCTCAGGTACGACCAGTTGATGCAGCTTGGCTGGAAGCGGCTGATCCCCGGTGCCTTGGGATGGCTGATCGTTTCGACGCTGGTTATCAGTTTCCGCCAATTCGGACCACCTTGGAGTTAGTCGTGGGAGTATTGACAGAACTACTCAAAGGCCTCCGGGTCACCGGCCGAACCATGATCGGGACCATCACAGGCTCGGAGCTGGTCACGACCAGATACCCCTCGGAGATGAGGGAGAAGCCGCAGCGATTTCATGGGCGCCACGTTCTCAATCGTTACCCCGACGGCATGGAGAAGTGCATCGGTTGTGAACTTTGCGCCGGTGCTTGCCCGGCCAAGTGCATCTATGTGCGCGGGCAGGACAACGATCCCGAGAATCCCACCTCGCCCGGCGAACGCTTCGGCTTCGTGTACGAGATCAACATGCTGAGGTGCATCTTCTGCGCGTTGTGTGTGGAGGCCTGCCCGACCGAGGCCATCACCATGACTTCTCTCTTCGAGATGTCCTCGACGAATCGAGAAGATGCGATCTACACCAGGGAGACTCTGTTGATGGATCCTGTCGGCAAGGTTCCGCACATGTTCCCGGAAGACGAACTTGCCGATCTGGGGGAGCTTGATACCGCGGATGGTTGGCTCAAGGCGACTTCGCCATCAGGTGTTGCCGCCTATGAGGGCGTCGAGATGTGGAGGGGAACTCCAGGCCCGGCCAACTGGGACCCAGAACCTTCCCAGGATGTGCGCGACGAGCGGACATCGGAGGAGGACGCCGATGGTTGAGGGAATCCTCTTCGTTCTCATGGCGATGACTGCCCTTGCCGGCGCCGTGACAGTGGTCGTCGCTAGAAACCCCGTGTATTCGGCGATGGGCCTGTTGGGGACTCTTTTCTCGGTGGCGGTTCTATATGTCGCCCAGCTCGCTCATTTTGTGGCCGCCGTTCAGGTGATCGTTTACGCCGGTGCGGTATTGACACTGTTTCTCTTCGTCATCATGTTCATAGGTGTTGACACGTCCGACGACAGAGACGAGCGACTCCCGAAACAGCGGTTCTGGGTCGGCATCATGGCTGGTGTCATCGTTCTTCTCGCCGGCGGGATCACACTGGGTGGCAACTTCAATTGGGTGCCAGCCGCGATCGAAACCAATCCGGAGGCCACCAATGGGACGATTCAGGCCATTGCCGAGCCGCTCTTCACCGATTGGGTCCTGGCATTTGAGGCGACGGCGCTTCTATTGACGATCTCGGCCGCGGGTGCGATCGCCCTCGCCCACTTCAAGGGACAACGATCGTGATTGTTGCCGCTGGGTACTACATGGCGCTCGCCGCCGCGCTCTTCGTGATTGGTGCGCTCGGGATGCTTCTTCGACGGAACGTCCTCGTCATGTTCATGTGCATCGAATTGATGCTCAACGCGGTCAACCTGACGCTGATCTCAGCCGGTCGGGCCCTCAACGATCTGAACGGTCAGGTAGCGGTCTTCTTCATCCTGGTGGTAGCCGCGGCTGAAGTAGTAGTGGGGTTGGCCATCATCGTTGCGATCTTCCGTCGACGCTCCACAGCGTCGATCGACGAGTTGAGCGACCTACGCGGATGACCGACTTCCTGTGGTTGGTGATTGCCCTGCCGTTGGCTGGTGCGGTGCTGCTCCACTTCCTGGGGCGCTTTGTCGGGGAGCCACGGAGTGGCTGGCTGGCGTCCCTGGCAAGCACATCCGCGTTTGTCGTTGCTCTTGTCGCGGCTTGGCCGTTCATCCAAGGCGGCGAGCATTCCACCACCGTGTTGTTGTGGGAATGGATGCCGGCCATCGGGGCCAACCTCGAACTGCTCTGGGATCCGCTTGCAGCGCTGATGGTCCTGGTCGTGACCGGTGTCGGATCTCTGATCCATTTCTTTGCCATCGGATACATGCGTGGCGACGACCGCTTCCACCGATTCTTCACAAGCCTCAATTTGTTCATGGCTTCGATGCTGACGCTGGTCCTGGCCGGCAACTACGCCATGCTATTCCTGGGGTGGGAGTTGGTCGGTCTCAGTTCGTACCTGTTGATCGGTTTCTGGTTCACCCGCCCGTCTGCCGCGGCTGCCGCCAAGAAGGCCTTCATCGTCAACAGGATCGGCGACTTCGGGTTCATGATCGCCTTGATGCTGGTGTTCACTGCGTTCGGCACCCTTTCGTATGCCGGAATCTTTGAGAGAGCCGATGAGGTCTTGAGCGTCGGCATGGCGACGGCGATCGGGCTCCTGATGCTTGTCGGGGCAGCCGGAAAATCGGCCCAGGTCCCACTGTATGTCTGGCTGCCCGACGCAATGGAGGGCCCAACGCCTGTCTCGGCGCTGATCCATGCCGCCACCATGGTTACCGCGGGTGTCTATCTCATAGCTCGGTCGGGTGCGATCTTCGAGATCGCACCGATCGCGTCGACCACCGTGGCCACAGTTGGAGCCATCACCGCGCTCTGGGCGGCGACCATCGCCCTTGCCCAACGGGATATCAAGAAGGTTCTCGCTTACTCCACGATTTCGCAGCTGGGCTACATGTTTCTCGCCGTAGGCGCCGGTGCATATGTGGCGGGGGTCTTTCATCTGGTGACTCACGCGCTCTTCAAGGCGCTCCTGTTCCTGGGTGCGGGCTCGGTCATCCACGCGATGAGTGACGAGCAGGACATGCACAAGATGGGTGGTCTCCTCAAGAAAATGCCGACCACCGCGATCACCATGGGCGTCGGGACTCTGGCGATTGCGGGGATACCGCCCCTTGCAGGATTCTGGTCGAAGGACGAGATCCTTGGTTCGGCGTTTGCTGACGGCGGATGGTTCTCGGCTCTTTGGATTGTCGGGCTGGTCACAGTTTTGATCACGGCTTTTTACATGGTCCGTCAGTGGGTCTTGGTTTTCCTTGGTGAGCCGCGATGGAGCCAGGACACGTCGCCGCATGAGTCTCCTCGGATAATGACCATCCCCCTCATCATCCTGGCCGGCTTGTCGGTGGTGGGGGGACTGCTGAACACACCCTTCGCGCTCGCCCTGGAACACTTCCTCGAGCCCAGCTTCGAGTACGTCACCCTCCAGAATCCCCCTGAGGGGCTGGCGATGTTTGCCGTGCTTGCGGGACTTTCCGTGATGGCCGGCCTTATCGGAGGCGGGTTGGGGTACGTCGCCTACAACCGGCCGAAAGAGAGATGGCTCGATTTCGAGGATGGTTTCGAGCCTCTCTGGGGCACCTGGGAGCAGGCGTACTGGGTGGACGATCTCTATGGTGCCGCCATCGTCGCTCCAGGCAAGAAGGCCGCTGAAGTGGCAGCTTTCGGAATCGACTTGCCCATAATCGACGGGGCCGTCAACGGTGTCGGCGCGGCTGTGCGTCGCATTGGCGAGCTGGCCCGTCCTCTTCAAACCGGGTACGTGCGCAACTACGGAGTCCTGTTCCTTGGGGGAACCTTGGTCGTCGTGATTTGGTTGGTAGCGGGATCGTGAGCTTCCAATGCTGACCGCGCTGATCCTCCTTCCGGTTGCAGCGGCCGTCGTGATGATGGTGGTGCCGGGGCGTCGCAAAGAGCTTCACCTTCCTCTGGGGATTGCCCTTTCCGTCCTGCCGCTGGCTCTTGCCGGGTACGTCTTCTGGATCTTTGAGCCGGCTCCAGGCTTTCAACTCGTCGAGTTGGTGTCGTGGTACGAGCCGTGGGGGATCAACTGGTTCCTGGGGATCGACGGGATCTCACTTCCGATGGTGGTCCTAACAACGTTCCTGGTGCCGATCGCCCTAGCTGCTTCGACGTCGATCAAGACCAAGACGAAAGAGTTCGTGGTTTACACCCTCCTTCTCGAGGCGGGCATGATCGGCGTTTTCCTCGCCCTCGACCTTTTTCTGTTCTTTGTGTTCTTCGAAGCGATCTTGATTCCGATGTACTTCATCATCGGGATCTGGGGGGGCGAGCGGCGGGTCTACGCGGCCGTGAAGTTCTTCATATATACCGCCCTGGGGTCGGCGCTCATGTTGGGCGGGATCATCGCCTTGGCGGTCAGTTACTCATCACAGTTCGGCTCGCCTTCCTTTGCTCTAGGCGATCTGGCCAACGTCGATCTGTCGCCTGGGTCGGCGAGGTGGCTGTTCGCCGCATTCGCCCTGGCATTTGCGATAAAGGTGCCACTGTTTCCTTTTCATACGTGGCTTCCCGACGCTCACGTGGAGGCCCCAACCGGAGGTTCGGTGCTGCTGGCCGGTGTGCTCCTGAAACTGGGAACGTACGGACTGCTGCGGTTCAATCTGACACTCTTCCCCGAGGCCTCCGTTGAGGCCGTGCCCATCATGGGGACCTTGGCCGTCGTCGGGATCATCTATGGGGCAGTGGTGTCCGTCGTCCAACCTGACCTGAAGAAACTCGTTGCCTACTCGTCGGTGAGCCATCTCGGCTTCATCGTCCTCGGGACTTTCGCCCTCACCTCAGGTGGTCTTCAGGGCGCGGTCATTCAGAACGTGAACCACGGGCTGACAACGGGGGCGCTCTTCCTCCTGGTGGGCATGATCTACGAACGTCGTCATACCAAGAAGATCGAGGACTTTGGCGGCCTCCAGAAGGTCATGCCTATCTACGCCGGTTTCTTCCTGTTCATGATCTTCGCCTCGATCGGACTCCCGGGCCTCAATGGTTTCGTTGGCGAGTTTCTCATCCTCATCGGCAGTTACACGACCTTGCCGTCCCTCGCAGTGGTCGCCGCGGGCGGCGTGATTCTCGCCGCCATCTACTTGCTGTGGGCATACGAGCGGGTGTTCACCGGGGTTCCCGAGAAAGAAGAGAACAAGGCACTGTCCGACCTGTCAGCCAGGGAAATCAGTTTGCTCGCGCCGATCGTGGCCCTGGTCCTTGTCCTTGGGCTCTTTCCCGGCGTACTGCTCGACAAGATTGCGCCGTCGACGGAAGCCGTTCTCGACTACATCGAAGATGAAACCGCATACGTGGTGCCCGAGCCGGGCCGACTGGGCGATGTGTACGTGGCCGGGGAGGGCCGCTGATGATCACCCCACCTGAGATCTCTTGGATCGCGATTGCACCCGATCTGATTCTCGCTCTGGGGGCTGCAGTTGTTCTCCTTGTCGATGTCCAGTGGAAACCTGCCGTCCGTGTTCTCGGTATGGTGACGGGATTCTCCCTGGTCCTCGCTGTCGGGGCCACTCTGGTTCAGAAAATGGCCGCGGAGGATGCTGTGCTTGCGGCTGATCCGGGGTCGTTGGTTGCCTTCTCAGGAATGATCCTGATGGATGGGTTTGCCGTTTTCGCAAGATTCGCCTTGCTTGGCGCCACCGCTCTTGGTGTCCTCGCCGGTTGGCGCTACATCGAGGGCCTCGGGCGTCGCGGCGCCGAGGCGCTGGCCCTAATCATGCTGGCTACCGCCGGCTTCTCGATCATGGTGGCTTCAAACAATCTGGTGATGATGTTCCTCGGACTCGAGGTGGGCTCCATCGCCCTCTACGTGCTGGCAGGGATGAGCAGGGAACGTCCCGAGTCGGATGAGGCGGCGATCAAGTACTTCCTCCTTGGTTCGTTTGCCTCTGCATTCTTCATATACGGCGTGGCTCTGATCTACGCCGGCACTGGACAGTTCGCCGTCCTGAACATCCGGGCCTTCTTCGACCAATTCGTAGTCACCAGCCCCGCAGTTGTTTACATCGGCATCGGTTTGGTCGTCGCCGGACTCGGGTTCAAGGTCTCAGCAGCGCCCTTCCACTCGTGGGCTCCCGACGTGTATCAGGGCGCTCCCGCAGGTGTGGTGGGGTACATGGCTGCGGTCGCGAAGATTGCAGGGTTCGCTGCCATGGCGAGGATCCTGCTCACCGCTCTGGGTGACCTCGATAGCACCTGGCTCCCGATCGTGGCGGCGCTCGCCGCGCTCTCCATGCTCGTCGGGTCGACCTTCGCCCTGGTTCAGGGAGACGTCAGGAGAATGCTGGCCTACTCGGGTGTTGCACACGCCGGCTTCATCATGACCGGTGTGGTGGGTGGCGAAACGCAGGGCATTCTTTTCTATCTGGCCGTCTATGCGGTGCAGCTTCTGGGCGCGTTTGCCGTGGTGGTAGCTGTCAGTGGAGCTAGCGGAGCTCGTTCTTCCATTGATGACTATCGGGGTCTTGCGCGTCGAAGCCCCGGATTGGCGGGGTCTTTCGCTGTCCTGCTGCTGGGGATGGCGGGCTTGCCACTGACATCGGGATTCATCGCCAAGTTCGGTGTGTTTGCCGACGCTTGGAACAGCGGATATGAGTGGCTGGTTGTCGTGGCCGTCCTCGCATCCGTTATTGCGTTCGCTTTCTATTTGCGCATCATCGTCGCTATGTACATGGATGAGGCCGATGTCGAGGCACCGGCCCTGGTACCCACTGTTCGCTGGGTTGTCGGCCTCACCGTGGTGGCCACGATTGCCTGGGGGATCTTCCCGGGGTCGCTTCTCGATCTGGCTGCAAATGCGCTGCCGCTATAGGAGCCCGCTGAATAATGCATGCCACTCATTCCGACGACCCAGTTCATCGCCACTCGCGGTGTCCTCGGCGCCGCCATTCCGCCACAAGGAGTGGCGAAACCTCCTCCTTGCGAGTGACGCGCCTGGCCGCCGATCTGAGCAACGGCATCAATCAGCAGACTCCTAGGCGGGCCACCAGCGCGCTTCTCTTCGTCGCCGTATTCCTGGCCGTTACCGCCGCGACGGCCGAGTCGGCGCTAGCGGCTGAAACCGCTTCGTCGGATGTCGTGGTGATCCGGGAAGACGTGGTCGTCGAGGATGATCTTTATGCCACCGGGATCCGGGTTGTGGTCGAGGGAAGGATCGAGGGCGACCTCATCGCATTCGCCGCTGAAGAGGTTGTGATCGAAGGCGTGGTGACCGGGAGCGTCTTCGCCGCGACTCAACAGGTCTCTGTCAGCGGTGAGGTCGGCGAGTCATTGCGGGTGAGCGCAACAAGCGTCGATGTCTCGGGGACGGTTGGAAAAGACCTGGTCGTCGTCAGTTTGGGGTTGGACGTCACCGAGGACGCGGAGATTGGTGGCGACGTCCTCATTTGGGCATGGGGCGCATCCGTTGCCGGGACCATCGGGGGCGACCTGACCGCCACTCAGCGCGACCTCGAGCTCGCTGGTTCGGTCGGGGGTGAGGTCGAGGTCACTGTCACCCATCTGACCATCACAGGCCCGCTGACAGTGGGCGGCGATTTGGCATACCGGTCTGAGTCGCCTGCGACCGGGCTGGAACACGTAGAGGTCGGCGGCGTGGTGGTTCACAAGAGCCCACTAGCCCCGAATATTCGGGTGCGTGCCCTTGGTCTTTTGGCGAGAGCCCTTGTTGCGCTCGCACTCACCGCTACCTCGATCCTGGTCGCGTTGGGGTGGCCGGGGAGGACGGAGCAGGCGGCAAAGCGAGCCAGGTCTGATTGGCTTCGCTCCTACGGCATCGGGTTTCTTGTCATCTTCTCGCCGATCCTGATCATCGGGGTCAGCGCGCTGATCGTCGCGATTGCTCCGGCAGCCGCATCGCTGCCTTTGCTGGCGGTTCTGGTTCCGGTTGCCATCGTCCTGGCAGGCCTGGTCATGGCTTTCTCGCTGGTGGCCGGGGCACCCTCGGTGCTCATGCTCGGCCGCCTTCTCCGGGGGAGCCTGGGGATATACGGGGCCATCGTCGCCGGCTCTGCGTTGGTGAGCCTGGTGTGGTTTCTCCCGATTGTTGGTTGGTTGGTTCCGTTGATCGTGCTTCCCCTCGGAGCTGGGTCCTGGATCGTGGCCAGTCGCATCAAGCCGGATTGAACCTCTCCTTCAGATGGCGCTGACCGCCCGGCCGAGGGTGTCGACGATCACGTCTTTCTTGACAAGGCCGGAATGGCGCCATCGCTGATGGATGCCGGCCGGAGAGGGGTTGAGGACAACAAAGGTCGGCGTCGACCTGACCTTGAACTTGTGGAACAAGTCAGGCACTGCTTCGAGGCTGGCCTTGATGACGATTGCCTCCTTCTGAAACTCCTCCGAGACCTCGTCGATGATGCCATCCATGACTTTGCAGGGGCTGCACCCATACTTCCAGAAGTCGATGAGTATCGGCTTCCCCTCACTCAGCACGTCAGCGAAATCGTCGAGAGTCTTGAGCTGTTCCGCCCGGTGTCGCCGCTTGAAAAGAGCCATGGGCGTCATTCTCGTGGAGAAGTGGCCCATATCCAACCGAGCGTCGGTGTTCCGATGATTCAGATTGCGCAATATTGTGGGAGGACTGATGCCTTCACCAACCGACCGATTCGATCGCCCCATCCGCGATCTCCGTGTCTCCGTCACGGACCGATGCAATTTTCGTTGCACCTATTGCATGCCCAAGGAGCTCTTTGGCAAAGACTACGAGTTTCTGCCCAGGACCGATCTGCTGAGTTTCGAGGAGATCGCAGTGATCGTCACGGCGTTCGCGCAACGGGGGGCTGAAAAGGTCAGGATCACCGGAGGGGAGCCCCTGCTGAGAAAAGGTATCGAGGATCTCATTGCCAAGATCAGCGGGATAGACGGAGTTCGTGACCTGACTCTCACGACCAACGGCTCTTTGCTTGTCAGAAAGGCCGAATCCCTTGCCGCCGCTGGGTTGGACCGTGTAACTGTGAGCCTTGATGCCGTTGATGAGAAGACGTTCCAGAAGATGAACGACGTGGGCTTCCCGGTGTCGGCTGTGCTCGATGCCATCGAGGTGGCCGCGTCGGCGGGATTGGGACCAATCAAGATCAATTGTGTCGTCCAGAAAGGTGTCAACGATCACGCAGTGCCCGAGATGGCGGCCCATTTCAAGGGAACCGGGCACATCGTGAGATTCATCGAGTACATGGATGTGGGAACCACCAACGGCTGGCGCCTCGACGACGTCCTTCCGGCCAGCGAGATTATCGACATGATCCACGAGATACATCCAGTTGAACCGCTTGCCCCCAACTATCCCGGAGAAGTTGCCAACCGGTTCCGCTATCTCGATGGCGACGGTGAGGTCGGCGTCATCGCCTCGGTCACCAAGCCTTTCTGCGGATCATGCACGCGAGCTCGGGTCTCCGCCGAGGGGTCGCTCTATACCTGTCTGTTCGCTTCGAAGGGCGAGGACCTGAGGGGAGCGATCAGATCGGGCATCGATGTGGGCGAGGTCATCGACAGGGTGTGGTCCGACCGTGACGACCGCTACTCGGAGATCAGGTCATCGCAGACGGTTCGAATCGGCGCGCCCGTGGAGATGAGTTACATCGGGGGCTGAGTTTCTTGGCGTCGTCGAGGTTTGGCCCGGCCAGATCAGCAGCCTTCTAACTCTCCGGCTGTTGGGTGCTGCCGGCTTCTACAACCTCTCGTGGCCCGCGATGACGGCCGCCCGATGCGACTCGATATCCGGCCCAGATGAGAGTGACGGCCACTAGAAGGGACAGTGCAAACGCGCTCCCCTCTCCGAGGGCAAGGCCAGTCCCGCCGGACGCGGCGGCGAAGGTGCCGGCCACGATCAGAAGGTTGCCCCACACCAGGTGTCGGCTCTTCCTCCAGAAACGAACGATGCTCACCACCGCCAGGATCACGAGGATCGTGGACCCCATGGCTCCGCCGATGATCGCAAAGAGCTGCGGCCCGAAACCCGATGCGAAGATGTCGTGCGGCACGCCGGAGTCCGGCAACGGGTTGGCGAAGGGGACTGTGGTGACGAGGGTGGTCGCGATTGCTGTGAACGCGCCGAGAAGAATGGCCATCACGTTTCCGGAGCGTCTGCCAACGACGAGGAACATTGATCCCAGGGCGAGATACGGAATATTGAGGATGGCACCGAACAGGTAGAAGGCCCGATAGACCGGCCCGGTCCAGCCGAAGGTGAGGCCGATATAGAACGCCCAAGTGGCGATGGCGAACATCGTCATTCCGATTCCGTAGGCGGTGATGTGGGGCCGGGGTCGGCTGCGGTAGCTCACCCAGAGGTCAGCGGAGAAGGCTGTGGCGGCTAGAGCGGCGAGGAGAGCGAGCGCCGAATCCATGACCAGGGAGGCTACGTTCCTCGGGGATAGACCCGGGCATCAGTCGCCCGAGCACGGCATTTCTGCCCGGCGGTGTAGCGAGGCCGTGGTCCGATCCTCGATCTGACCCTCGTCCCTTCGCCCACAGCGAGGGTGACTAGCTGGTCGTGGCCGAAGAATTCGACGTTGGCTACCACGGCATTTGATGTCTCGCCAAGGGAGATCTGGACATTTTCGGGGCGGATCACCACGAGGACCGGTCCCTTGAGGTCGGTCTTGAATCGGCCCAACGGCGTGTCGGCGTATCCACGATGGGCGGTAGCGGGGAGCACATCGGCATCGCCGAGAAACTCGGCGATCCAAGGGTTGGCCGGGTTGCTGTACAGCTCCGCAGGGGCGTCCGCCTGGAGAACTCGCCCATCCTTCATCACTGCGACGATATCCGATGTCGCCAGCGCTTCCTCCTGGTCGTGGGTCACGAACACTGCGGTGATCCTTGCTTCGGTCAGGATCATCCGCAGCTCGCGCCTGACCCGATCTCGGAGTGCGGCATCCAGGTTGGAGAAGGGCTCGTCGAGGAGGATTACGTCAGGTTTGGGGGCCAGCGCCCGGGCCAGAGCCACTCTTTGCTGCTCTCCACCGGAAAGCTCATTGGGCATCCTGTCGTCGAGTCCCTGCAGCCCTACAAGCTCGAGTACTGCGTCGATCCTGCGAGTCCCTTTTCTTCGAGACAGCCCATAGGCCACATTTGCCCGCACAGTCATGTGGGGGAAGAGGGCGTAATCCTGGAAGACCATTCCGACCTTGCGCCTCTCAGGCGGGACGAAGGTCCCGTTGCCGAGAACTCGCCGGCCCCGGATGTCGACGACTCCCTCGGCACCCTCGAATCCGGCGATGACGCGCAGTGCGGTGGTCTTCCCGCAGCCAGAAGGTCCGAGCAGCGTCAAAAGACCGCCCTCCCAGACGTCGAGGCTGAAATGGTCGAGTGCGATGTCGTCGTCGTATGACTTGGACAGGTCGCGAGCTCGGATGGCTAGTTGGTCAGTCGCGGAGGTCACGGAACATCAGCGCCAAGAGTGGCACGATCGACACGGCAAGCAAGGCCAGACTGGCCACGGACGCCCGCGTGTAGAACCCTTCGCCCGTCGTGCTCCAAATCCTGATCGCCAAGGTCTCGAAGCCGTTGGGGCGGAGCAACAGCGTCGCTGGCAGCTCCTTCATCACTGAAAGAAAGACCAGAGCGGCACCAGCCATGAGCCCGGGGGTCGCAAGGGGGATCGTCACCCTTCGCAAGGTCGCCAAAGGGCCTCTCCCGAGACCCCGGGAAGCATCCTCCAAGTCGGGGCTCGCTCTCCGCAGGGAATCTTGAGTTGAGCTCATCGTCTGAGCGAGGAACATCACGACATAAGTGGCCAGAAGCAGCCCCAAGCTCTGGTAAATCGGTCTGGCCCACGCCAGAGCGAACCCGACAACGGCGACACCGACGGTGATATGGGGAAGGGCGTATGTTGCCCACACCGCCGTGTCCGCGGCGTCGGACAGCTTGCCTTTTCGGCGCGTTGTGATCATTGCAATCGGGAAGGCGGCGAAGGCGGCAATTGTCGCCGCGCCGATCGAGACACCCACTGATCGAATTGTCTCCTCCCACACCGTTCCCAGCTCCTGCCCCGCGCCAAGTCCGCGTGTCAGCCAGAAAATGAGAACTGAGACCGGGATGACGATCGACAGTGTGGTGAGGCTGCCCAGGAAGGCGAGGGCACCAATTCGACTCACCCGTTTGAGAGACAACATCTTTCGAATTCGCTTGACCCGGGGGGCGTGGTAGCTCGCTCGACTCCTGGTCCGGCGCTCCACCAGCAGGATTCCCAGCGCTAGGACCATGAGAATCAGCGACAGCACCGCAGCCGGCTGACGGTCGATTTGGCCTTCGTAGAGGGTGAAGATGGCCCGAGTGAACGTGTCGTATCTGAGCAGGGAGACTGCCCCGAAGTCTGAGATGGTGTAGAGACCGACCATGAGACCGGCGGAGACAAGAGCAGGCCGGAGCTGGGGGAGAGTCACTGTGAAGAAGACTCTCCTTTGGCTCGCCCCCAAGCCGGTGGCGGCGTCTTCGGTGGCGGGATCGATCAGGCGCAGTCCCGGGGTCACGATGAGGTGTGCCATTGGAGAGAGAAACACCGACAAGGCCAGCCACGCCCCAACAAACCCGTAGGGGGTGGGGATGTCGAACCCGACCCAGCTCGAGATGAGACCTGTCGGCCCTGTGGCGCCAATGATGGTGAGAGCGGCTACATAGCTTGGCATCACCAGAGGGAGGGCGGCGAGGATCATCCATATCCGACGCCAGGGGACGTCAGTGCGGCTTGTCAGCCATGCGGTAGCGGTTCCCAGGGAGAGGGCCGTAATCGTGACGGCGACGGTCAAGGCCAGTGTCGCCACGAAAAGCTCCCAGAGACGATCCAAGGGCACGGGTGTTCCGGTGCCTTTGGTGACCACCTGCCAGACGAGGCTGATCGGAGGGATCAGAACCGGCAACAGGACGATCCCGGCCGCAGTCCACCAGCCCCGCCCACCCGGGCGCCGCTGCTGCCGAGTCGTGGTCTTCGTCCCCGGTGAGACGACCAGAGGCCCGGCGACCATCAGCAGCTCGCCCCTGGGAGTCTGCTGGGTAATGCCGTTGCTCGGATCGGCGGCCAGGCGCGCCACTCGCAAGGACGAGGTTTCGCCACTCCTTGGGGTGGAATGGCGGGGCCGAGGGCACCGTGAGTGGCGATGACCTGGCCGTCGAGATGGGTGACATGCATTGCTCGGCGGGCTCCTACACAAGACCCGCCTCGGCGACGAGTCGCGCGGCGACACCGAGCACGTCGGCCAGAGCCGAGAGGTTTATGTCCGGTGCGTTGATTTCCGAGAGCTGGGGGAGTCCCTCAGCCGGGTCGACACCCTCGATCAAGGGGAACTCGAAGGTCTCCTTGGCGAAGTACGTCTGCGCTGCCGGCGTGAGCAGAAACTCGACGAACTCCCCGGCTGCGGTCGGCATGTTGGTTTCAGAGAGGATGGCGACTCCGGCGGGCATGACAAGAGTTCCCACGTCGCCCGCCGGTATGAACCAGTTTTCGGAATCGTCCCCTTCGCCCTCGGCGCGGAGACGCAAAAGGTAGTAGTGGTTTACCAGCCCGCCTTCGATCTCACCGGAGTCGGCGGCGGCCACTATCGGGCTGTTCTTGGGGTAATCGATCGGGTCGTTGGCGGCAAGGGCCTCGAGCCATTCGAGAGTCGCCTCTTCGCCCCTTTCGAGGATCATTGCCGAAACAAACGCCAGGAATGACCCATTGGTAGGAGCAACACCGACCTGGCCGGCCCAGACCGGGTCGATGACGTCATCGATGGTGCTGGGGAGCGGCAGATCGCTCCCGGTGTTGTAGACAAAGGTGCGAACCCGCCCCGAAGTGCCGACCCAGCGACCTTGGTCGTCGGCGAATTTGTCATCAACCAGGACGAGGACGTCGGAGGGAAGAACTGTCAACATGTCCGCGACCGAGCCAAGCGACGCGGGGTCTTGCGCGAAGAAGATGTCGGCTTCTGTTCTCTCGCCTTCCTCGATCAGAGTGGCGGCCAACTCGGTCGACCCGCCGTACCGGACTTCCACCTCGATCCCGGTGTCCTCGGTGAAGTCATCGATCAGCGGCTGGACCAACTCCTCCGACCGCCCCGAATAGACCACGAGGGGACCATCGGCCGCATCTGTCCCGGAGCACGAGGCGAGGATCAGGCCGCCGAGAAGAGTCAACGCAAACAGTCTTTTCAACCGAGAGCTCCTGAGATCGTTAGTTACCGAACGATCTCGAAATCTATTACCGCCGAGACCGCTCTGCAACATTTTCTGCCAACTCTCGGCGCCCGCTCTCGCTGCGTTGCTCGTGCTTAACGTCCCGGAAATCGGGACGTCTTGCACGACAGTGGACAAACGGGTTGAAGTTGGGTCGGTTTGGTGGCATTAGTCGGGTGTGGGGGATGATCGGCTGATCGATGTGTTCGCCTCGCGTCAGTACGGGGCGTTCAGTGTTGCCCAGGTCAGGGAGGCGGGTCTTGATCGCAGGGCGGTGAGTCGGCGCATTGCCACAGGGGCCTGGGTGAAGCTATGCCCGGGCGCATACGCGCTCACTTCGGCTCCGCCCATCTGGGAGCGGCAGCTCTCCGCCGCCGTGCTCAGCAGGTCGCGCGCCGTCGTGGCGGGCGCTTCGGCCGCCTATCTGCATCGATTCCAGGGTTTCGGCACGGAGCGTCCGGTGATCATGGTGCCGTGGAGCGGGAACGGCAGATCGCCTATCGCCAGAGTGATCCGATCCACGTTCTTTCTGACGGTGTCGACCGAGAGGAAGATGGCGTTCGTGACGACAACAGCGGCGGAGACCCTGCTGACGCTTGCCGCCTCTTGGAAAGAACCCAAGCTCGCCTCCTTGCTCGATGATTGTCTGCTGACCGGCAAGGTGAAGATCGATGAATTCGACCCGATTTTCGATCGTATCGTCGGGGCTCGGCTGGCCGGAGCGGGCCGGCTGCGCACATTGGTCGAACAGCGCCTTCCAGACGTTTTCGAGATCGGAGCTACCTATCTGGAGCGTTGTCTTCAACGCGTGCTCACCGACGATCGGATCCCGTCCTGGTCACAGGAACACCCGTTCTCGATCAATGGGGCGCCTGGACGGGTAGACGCATTCATTCCCCACTGGCTACTGGTGGTCGAAGCAGACAGCCGTCGATGGCACGCCCGCCAAGCGGATTTCGAATCCGATCGACGCCGGGACAACGGCCTTGCGGCTCAGGGAATACAGGTCTTGCGTTTCTCTTATTCGATGCTGACCAAGAGTCCCGAGCGGTGCTTGGTCAACATTCTCGACGTTGGAGAACACCGTCGTGCAGATGGTCCTGTTTAACGGGACGTTACGCACGAGCAACCAAAGTCTCACCCGACCAGTAGCGGGATCTCCACCTCCCGAGGGTCGAGTCCCCCGTGGTAGGCGCGGAGACGCTTGTCGAAGCCCGGGGGAAGGATGACTTTGCCTTTCGGCGCCATCACGAGGGCGTCTCCGACTCTCGCGCGAGCCGGGATTGCCAACGTGCCCTGGTACAGGGTGGTCGGATCGATCAGGTCGCCTCCGGTCAGCGAGGCGAAATCCTCGATCAGGTCACGGGCACCCCAGAGATGGACACCGCGGGTGTCACCGCCGAACCGGAGGGAGTCGAACCGCGGCTCCCTCACCAGCAACTTGTCCGAGTCGCTGTATTCGATCAACCCGTGGTCGGCGATCCCGATCAGGGCGACCCCAGGCGGGATACGAGAGGCCAATTCCTGCCAGACCCCGGCGGCGTACCGCATGGCTTCGGCGAACTCGGACGAATCGAGGCCGTGAACGTGGCCGGCGAAGTCGATCTGCCAGACGTAGGTGAAGATGAATCGTTTCTTCTCACCGGACAGTTGAACCGTCGCCTCCACGACGTCGCGGTCATCCCAGGCCGGCTCGAACCGGGCGCCGCGATAGAGCATCCGAGTCAGAGGGCTCCCCTGGAACGCAGCGGGCTGAACGGTGATCGGTTCGATGCCCTGGCCGCGAAGTCGCTCCCAGAGGTTCGGCCTGGGGAGGACGGAACCGTATGCGTGGGAGACCGGCCTCCCAGAAAGGTCGACCCACTTCAGAGTGTTCACAACCTTGTCGAGATCGGGCAGCCACATCAGATGTGCGACGAGGCCATGCTCACCGGGGGCCAGACCCGTGGCCACGGTTGAGAGGGCGACGCTGGTCGTCGTTGGGAAAGGAGATTGGAGAACACCGCGATTCGACTCCCGGAAGACTGTGGCGTCGGGGTGATCCAACTGGGCTGTCCCCAAACCATCAAACAGAACAACGACATAGGTGTCCGCATCCGGAATCGACGCTGCGAGGTCAGGCTGCAGTCCGGAGAGGGAAGCCTCTCCTGTCATTCGGTGCTCCAACTCGCCCATCAGGTCGTTCAGATTGTTGGACGGCCGGAGCGACATGGAGCGCAGGCTAGATCGTGCTGGAGTTTCGGCCGATGGCAGTTGATGAAAACCTGACTTCGACCAGCAATCAGGCCTGCATATACTCGCCCGCGATCGTTCCCGTCGACACTTAGAGGCATGAGCCCATACTTTGAGAGCTATCTGACAGTCGGTGCCTTCGCTGCCCTAGGCGCCGTTTTGGTGCTGGGCATGCTCGGCATCGCGGCCGTCTTGCGTCCTACCAATCCCACTGCGGCCAAAAAGCTGACCTATGAGTGTGGTGTCGATCCGGTTGGATCGGGCTGGAGCCAAACCTACGTCCGCTACTACGTTTTCGGGCTCCTCTTTGTCATCTTTGACGTGGAGGCCGTGTTCATCTTCCCGTGGGCGATCATCCTCGAGCGTCTCGGCGTTTTCGGGCTGGTGGAGATGCTGATCTTCATCTTTATCCTGGTTCTTGGCCTGGTCTACGCAATCCGCAAGGGAGTGCTCGAGTGGGAGTAGTCCAGAAGTTCGGGGCCCCCAAGCCAGTCAGCTGGCTTCTCAACTGGTCCCGGAAGTATTCGCTCTGGATGTTCCAGTTTGGCCTGGCCTGCTGCGCCATCGAGATGATGGCCGCATCCGGGCCACGGTATGACTTCATGCGATTCGGGATCATCCCCTTGCCGGCCTCGCCCCGGCAGGCCGATCTCATGATTGTCGCAGGCACGGTCACCGACAAGATGGCCCCTTCAGTGAAGCGACTGTACGACCAGATGCCCGAACCGAAGTATGTGATCTCGATGGGCTCCTGCGCCAATTGCGGCGGGCCCTACTGGGATTCCTACTCGGTGACCAAGGGGGTCGACCAGGTGATCCCCGTTGACGTCTACGTGCCGGGCTGCCCGCCTCGCCCCGAGGCGCTGATGGACGGAATCGTCCTTCTCCAGAAGAAGATCCAGGGCGAGAACATCAAAGAGAAGTGGAATCAGCGTGACCACGAGCCCGTCTGATTCTGATATCGCCGCCCATCCACTCCAGGAGTACGCCGATTCGGTTGCAGAGGCCGTGGGCGGAACTCCCGAGATCCACTTCGACACGGTCAAGGTGAAGGTGGATCCGTCCAACTGGGTGTCCACGTTTCAAGCCGCGCGTGACCGGCTCGACCTGGTGTTCTTCTCCTGGCTGTCGGCAACCGACTGGTCGAACGATGTGGCGGCCGGCGACCCTCTCAGTGAGGAGGTGGAGGAACGGTTCGAGGTGTTGGCGACGGTGGGCGACCTGACCGAGGGAAATCGGGTGACATTCTCCACTGACATCTCCAAGGAGGAAGCCGAGATCGATTCGCTCGTCGAGGTATACGTCGGCGCCAACTGGCATGAGCGTGAGACGGCCGAGATGTTTGGCATCCAATTCGCCGGCCATCCGGACCTGTCGAAAATGTACCTCCCGGATGAGTTCATCGGAAACCCCCTCCGGAAGAGCTATCCATTGCTGAGCCGCGAGGTCAAACCGTGGCCGGGAAAGGTGGACGTCGAGGCCATGCCCGAAGGCCCCTCACTCGAGAATCCCGAGGCTTGACGTGGTAGTGGATCAAGACCTCGCCCATCATCTCTCCGAAGTCGCCGTCTCCGTTGAGTTGGAGACGCCCGACATGACCTTGAACATCGGACCGCAGCACCCATCCACTCACGGAGTCCTCCGCCTGATTGCGCAGATCGACGGGGAGCGCGCCTACGACGTCAAGCCGGTTATCGGGTACATGCATCGCGGGTACGAGAAGCTCTCCGAGGTGCGCACCTACCCCCAAATAACCGCGCTCATCAACCGCATCGACTGGGTCTCCGGCTATGCCAACGAGATCCCGTTCATAGTGGCTGCCGAGAAACTCATGGAGATAGAAGTCCCGGAGCGGGCCCAATACATCCGTCTCATCCTCACCGAGATGGCCCGGATCTCGTCACACCTCATCTTCATGGCCTCCTACCCCCTGGAGTTGGGGGGCGCCACCCCGCTCTTCTTTGCACTACGTGAGAGAGAGCGTGTTCTCGACCTTCTCGAAAGTGTCACGGGGGGTCGCTTTCACCCGAATTTCAACCGGATCGGTGGGGTGAAGCCCGCGTCCGGGTCGGGCTCGACAACCCGTAAGGAAATCCAGGACCTCCCGGCCGGGTTTCTTACCCAGACAAGAGAAGCGATGGCAAAAGTACTCGGGGTTTGCGAGGAGCTCGAGGCCCTGGTTGCCGCCAACGAGATCTTCCTGGCTCGGACCAAGGGCATTGGGCTGCTCCCTCCGGAGGTGGCCGCCGCCTACGGCGTCTCCGGTCCCAATATCCGTGCTTCGGGGGTGCAGTTCGACATTCGCAAGGTGGAGAACTATCTGCCATATGACCAGTTCGATTGGGAGGTGCCGGTCGGAGAGAACGGAGACTGCTGGGATCGGTGGTGGGTGAGGCTGACTGAGATTCGCCAGTCGGCTTCGATCATCCAGCAGGCCGTCGACGGGATCCCGTCCGGTCCCCTCCAGGCCAAGGTTCCCAAGGTGATCAAGGTTCCCGAAGGCCAAACCTATGTGAGGGCCGAGAACCCGAAAGGTGAGATGGGTTACTACCTGGTCTCCGACGGCGGCTCGGGCCCGTACCGGCTCAAGATACGCTCGGCCAGCTTCTCCAACATCTCGATCCTTCCCTGGATTCTCGAGGGCATCCTGATTCCGGACATCATCGCAGTGATGGGAAGTCTCGACTTCGTGCTCGGGGACGTGGATAGATGACCACGTTCGTAACCGAACTCTTCTCCAACTTCTGGGTGTCGCTTGCCGCCAAGCTGGCTCTTGTAGCCATGATGATTCCACTGATCGGAATGGTGATCGGGTTCGCCGAGATGAAGCTCTCGGCGAAGATGCAGTCCCGGATCGGTCCCTATTTCGCCGGGGGTCGGTGGGGATGGGCTCAGCTCATTGCGGACGGCGTCAAATTCTTCCAAAAGGAAGACCTCATTCCCGAAGACGCAGATCGTCCCGTCTTCAAGTCTGCGCCGCTTCTGGTGCTTGTCGGAACCGTCGCCCTATTCGTCGTGATCCCGTTCGGCCCAGGCTTGATCTTCCGCGACCTCTCTGTGGGCATCTTCTACGCCCTGGCTATTTCCTCGATCAGCACGATCGGTGTCCTCATGGCGGGATGGTCCTCGGCCAACAAGTACTCGCTCATGGGCGGACTTCGCGCCGCCGGGCAGCTCATTGCCTACGAACTACCCCTCGTGCTCGCCGTCGTGGGCTCGGTGATCATGGCCGGAACACTCAGCATGAGTGGCATCGTTGAGGCGCAGATCGCTGCCGGCTACCCCTTTGTGATCCTCCAGGTCGTCGGATTCGCGATCTTCATGATCGCCGCCCTCGCCGAGTTGACCCGGATCCCGTTCGACATGCCCATCGCCGAGTCGGAGCTGGTCATGGGGTATCTCACCGAATACTCAGGCTTCAGGTTTCTCTTCTTCTTCCTCGCCGAGTTCGCCAACATGTTCACGATGTCGGCCATCGCCGCCACACTGTTCCTGGGCGGTTATTGGCTGCCCGGCATCCCCGAGTCCGTTCTCGAATTCGCCGGTCCCGTTATCCTCATCGGCAAGGTCTTCATCCTGTCGTTCGTCATGATTTGGTTCCGCTGGACCTTCCCCCGTTTCCGGGAAGATCAGCTTCAGACTCTGGCGTGGAAGTGGTTGATCCCGATCGCACTGGCCAACATTGTGATAACCGCCGTTCTCAAGGTTCTTCTCTGATGGCCAACGGCAACGGCTCACGCACTCTCCTGGGCATGGGGATGGTGAAAGGTCTCTTCGTGACCATCACGACGATGTTCAAGACCATCTTCCTCCCGAAGAAGCACCTGGCGACAGTCAACTATCCCAAGGTCAAGGAGACCCCAGCCCCGCGGGCCCGCGGGGTCATCGCCCTCGATCAGGAGGCCTGCACGGTCTGCATGCTTTGTGCCCGGCAGTGCCCCGACTGGTGCATCTACATCGAGGGCCATAAGGAGGAGCAGCCTCCTTCCAAGCCCGGCGGCCGGATCAAGGTGAGGGCGACGCTGGATCGCTTCGACATCGACTACGCCCTATGCATGTACTGCGGGATCTGTGTCGAAGTTTGCCCGTTCGATGCGCTCTTCTGGACACCCGAGTATGAGTACTCGGAGACCCAGATGGGAGAGATGCTGCACGACATGGATCGGCTTCAGGATTGGATGAAGACGGTCCCCGAGGTCCCGGCGCTGGAACCGTGATGCTGGTTCAGCTGAATTTCGATTCAGCCCTTCAGTCGATGAGTCGTGTTAGCCGCCGCATGGGAGCAGAGCAGGTGGCGGCTTGACCTTTTCCGCCTGGATATCCGAGCCGATCAACTGGGTCTTTCTCCTTGTGGGACTGATCGTGCTCGTGTCAGGATTCCGTGTCGTGACCGCCAAGAACGTCGTGCACGCGGCTCTGCTGCTGGTGGCCGCCCTCGCCGGAACCGCAGGACTCTTTCTCATGCTCGCGGCGGAGTTCGTCGCCTGGGTGCTGGTCCTGGTTTACATCGGAGCGGTGATCGTGCTGTTCCTATTCGGAATCATGATCACCCGCGCTCCGACCGGTCAGGATGAGGGTCTCGATTCCGAGAAGAAGATTGTCCCCGCCCTGCTTTCGGTTGGCGTCTTCTTGTTGATGGCCTGGGCGTCGATCGACGCCTTCAGCACCACGCTGGTGGGCGGGACGGGGGATCCGATTTCGACCGAGTTGATCGGCGAGTCTCTGCTTGGCAGATTCGTCATCCCGTTCGAGGTGGTCTCCTTCGTCCTGTTGGCGGCGCTGATCGGCAGTATCACTCTGGCCCGCAAGGACCTCACGCCAATCGAGGAAGAGGAAGGACAGCGGGTCTGATGATTCTGAACCAGTTCCTCATCCTGGCGGCGGCTCTTTTCGCCTTCGGCATCTATGGCCTGCTGGTCCGAAGGAACATCGTGCTGATCCTCCTCTCTGTTGAGTTGATGCTCACCGCCGTAAATATCAACTTCATCGCCTTCGAGTCCGTCTTTCGCAGCTCCGACGCCATAGGCCAGGTTTTCACCATCTTCATAATCACCGTCGCCGCCGCCGAGGTGGGCATCGGGCTGGCGATCGTGCTGATGATCTTCAGGAACCGTAAGTCCGCCAACGTCGACGACCTCAGACTGATGAGGTACTGATGCAGTCTGGTTTCCTCATTCTGGCCCAGGAGGCGCACGAGATCCAGGCGGGTGACGGTGGCTGGTGGGCCGACACCGCCGGCATCATGCTGGTCCTTCCTTTGGGGGCCTTTCTGCTGATCCTGGCAGTTGGAAAGAGGATGAAGTACGACGGAGGGGAAATCGCCATCGGGGCTCTCGCGATAAATGCGGTCTGGGCCAGCGTGCTGATGGTCCTCAACATGACAGAGGGTGTTCTCACCCAGACCACATTCGTGATCGGACGCATTGGCAGCGGCCTCGTCTTCGAGCTGGGATGGATCGTCGACGGGCTCTCGATCCTGATGTACTTCCTCGTCTCGGTGGTGGGGCTTCTCGTCTTCATCTACGCCGTCGGTTACATGAAGGGCGACCGTCGGGTGCCCTGGTTCTTCGCCGCCTTTTCCCTGTTCGCCGGCTCGATGTTGGTTCTGGTTGGTGCGCCGAACCTGGTGCAAATGATTATCGGATGGGAGGGCGTAGGTCTCGCTTCCTACCTGCTGATCGGGTTCTATTGGGAGGACATCGCCAACGTCAAGGCCGGCAACAAGGCGTTCCTCGTCAACAAGGTGGCGGACGTCGGCCTCGTTCTCGGCGCGATCATCCTCGCCCTCGCCGTCGGATCCTTCGATTTCTTCGACATCAACGAGGCCGCGATCTCGGGGAATGCAGAACTCGGGGCGGTAGCCGTAGTGGGAGCCCTGCTTCTTTTCTTCGGCGCGATGGGAAAGAGTGCCGTGTTCCCGCTTCACATCTGGCTGCCCGACGCTATGGCGGGGCCGACTCCGGTCTCGGCGCTGATGCATGCGGCGACCATGGTCACCGCCGGCGTGTATCTCATGGCCCGAATGTTTCCGCTGTATCAGAACATGGCACAGGAAGCTCGGACCCCGATGATCGTCCTCGGCGCGATAACCCTGTTTGGAGTCGGCTTGCTGGCCCTGGTCGCGAAGGACATCAAGAGACTCCTGGCGTACTCGACTGTCTCCCAACTCGGGTACATGATGACCGCGATCGCCGCTGGTGGCTACACGGCCAGCATGTTCCATTTGTTTACGCATGCCTTTTTCAAGGCTCTGCTCTTCCTCTGTGCCGGCTCGGTAATTCATGCCGTCCACTCCAACAACATGAGCGACATGGGCGGTCTCCGCAAGTACATGCCCAGGACGTACTGGACCTGGATCGCTGGGTCCCTGGCCCTTGCCGGAGTTGGGCTTTCCGGGTTCTGGTCGAAGGATGAAATCCTCTCGACTGTGGGTAACGAGGGATACCAGTTCGTAATGTGGGTGGCGATCGCGGGGGCTTTCGTGACGGCTTTCTACATGGCACGCGCCACCGCTCTCACCTTTCACGGCAGTTACAAGGGCCAACGGGAGCCGCACGAGTCGCCGAGCGTGATGACCGTGCCGCTGATACTGCTCGCGATACCGACTGTCTTCGCCGGCCTCCTCAACATACCGGGCTTCTCCTGGCCGGCCATAGGAAACTTCACCGAGTGGCTGGCGGTTCGGATCGTTCCAATGGGTGATCATCATGCCGAGTCCATCGACTGGCTCATCGCCGGTATCGGTCTGCTGGCAGCAGTCGCCGGCATTGCCGTCGGCTGGGCGATATTCTCCAAGGACCGAGACAGACAAGAAGATCGCGACCTGTTCGAGATCCCCGTCTTCTATCCGCTCTTCAGGCGAGGCTATTACATCGATGACGTCGCCCTTGGTGTAGTTGGCGCCACCAATGGGCCCATCGCCCGTTTCGTCGATTGGACCAACACCCACATACTTGATGCGATCGTCAACGGGGTGGGCATGGCGGTCAAGCACCTGGGCGGGTTTGTCTACGGCGTCATTGACCAGAGGGGTGTTGATGGCGTTGTTCACGGAGTGTCGGCGGCAGCCGACGGCGCCGGCTCCGTTTTGCGCAAGATGCAGACCGGCCGAGTTCAGCAATATGCGGCGTCCTTCGTTGCAGGGGCGCTCATCTTGGTAGTCGTGTTCGTGTTCGTCCTATAGGAGAGGCTGATAGCGATGGAATGGTTCGAAAGTTGGGGCGTCTCACTGATTGTGTTCTTGCCCCTCGCGGGGGTCCTTCTCCTCGGCTTGATACCCAAGGCCAACGAGAACGCCCTGAAGCGGACGGCTCTGCTCGTGTCGCTGGCCGTTTTTGCCCTGTCGCTGGTACTCATCGGGCAGTTCGATTTCGGCGGCGGTCGGTACAACACGTATCAGTTCGAGGTGAATCAGACCTGGATCGGCTCCATAAATGCCAACTACCACATTGGCGTCGACGGAATCAGCCTGCCTCTCCTGGTTCTGTCCACCTTCGTGATGTTGCTGGCGGTTATCTACTCCTGGAACAACTGGGACGAGCCCAAGAACCCCAAGGCTTTCCTGATCCTCATGATGATCCTGGCGACCGGGATGAACGGAACCTTTGTTGCCCTCGACCTCGTCCTGTTCTTTGTCTTCTTCGAGATTGTGTTGCTTCCGATGTACTTCATGATCGGAATCTGGGGCGACCGCACTCCACGAAGGATCCCGGGATTCAGCAGGGACGTGGAGACGAGGCTCTATGCCTCGATCAAGTTCTTCCTGTTCACTTTGTTCGGGTCGGCCTTCATGCTGCTTGGCTTCCTCGCCCTCTACTTCGAATCGGCGAGCTTCGGGGAGCGCACCTTCGATATCGTGCAGTTGACGGAGCTCGGTGCCTTGGGCTCCTTCACCGGCAGCTTTGCTTTCTGGGTTTTTGGGGCGATGTTCCTCGGGTTTGCAATCAAGGTGCCGATGTGGCCCTTCCACACTTGGCTCCCGGACGCTCATACGGCTGCGCCGACAGTCGGCTCTGTTCTCTTGGCGGCGATTCTCCTGAAGCTCGGCTCATACGGCTTCATCCGAATCGCCTTGCCGATCCTCCCCGACGAGGCGAGAAACTGGGCCCCGGCCATCGCCATTCTCGCGGTCATTGGGATCATCTACGGATCGCTGGCCTGTCTGGCTCAGACCGATTTGAAGCGCCTCATCGCCTTTTCCTCAGTGGGCCACATGGGCTTTGTGATGCTTGGAATCGCGACCCTGACCGACATCGGGATCAACGCGGCCATCATTGGGATGGTTGCCCACGGTCTGATCACAGGTCTGCTCTTTTTCCTTGCCGGCTCGATGCACCATCGCTACCACACCAGGGATATGGCGCGCCTTGGTGGCAACCTGAAACTGATGCCCGTGTTGGGCGGAATACTTGCGTTCACGGCGATGGCGTCACTGGGCCTGCCGGGGCTGGCAGGGTTCTGGGGCGAGTTCATGTCGCTTGTCAGTGCCTACAACCCGCTTGACGGCCTGTCGCTCGGCGTCTTCCGCACCTCGATGGTCTTGGCCGCGATCGGGACCGTCCTGACAGCCGGCTACATGTTGTGGATGTTGCAGAAGGTCAACCTGGGTGAGCCGGCCGACGAGTGGCAGAGTCACGAGTTCCACGATGTGGATCGGTTCGAGATAGCGGCCTGGGTGCCGCTCATAATCCTGATCGTCGTGATTGGCTTCTATCCAAACGTCGTCTTCAGCGCCACCACCGACACCGTCACCTCGCTGGTCGACATGGTGTTCAACGGCGATGCGACCGCTGCGCTGACCAGTTTGAAAGGCGGCTGATCGGTGACATTCACCATCGACTACCTGGCTCTGGCGCCCGAACTGGTGATCGTCGGGACGTTGTTGGTTGTGTTCACGCTGGACATGATTCTCACCCGGCCCAAGAAGTTCTGGATCGCGACCGCCGCCGTCGCGGGAACAGCACTGGCTGCCATCCCTCTGGTGATCCTCGGCGTCCAAGGGGAAACCCGATCCATGTTCGACGGTTCGTATGTGGTCGATGAGTTTGCCCTGGTCCTCAAAGGCCTGTTCATCGTTGCGGCCTATCTGGTCCTGCTGATGTCCCATCACTACATCGAGTCAGACCGCTATTACCAGGGTGAGTACTACTTCCTCCTCCTGGCGTCGGTCCTGGGCTCCTTGGTGATGGCGTCCTCACGGGATCTGATCATCCTCTTCATCGGGCTCGAGTTGACGACCGCACCATTGTTCCTCCTCGCTGGATGGAGAAAAGGAGACTCCAAGTCCAATGAGGCGTCTTTGAAGTACTTCATCCTCGGAGTCCTCTCAACGGCGATCCTGCTCTACGGCATGTCATTCCTCTACGGGTTGACTGGCGAGATCACCTTCAGCGGTCTGGCTGAGGCCACCGCCGGGCGGGGAGACGAGCCGGCGATGGTCATGGCAATTCTCTTTGTGATCGTTGGTTTCGGCTTCAAGATCGCCGCGGTTCCATTCCACTTCTGGGCGCCTGACACATATGAGGGCGCACCGACGCCGATCACCGCCTACCTGTCGGTCAACTCCAAGATTGCCGGTTTCGTGGCCTTGTTGCTGATGCTGTACCTCGCCCTTCCCGGCGTTTCGGAGGTGTGGGCGCCCGCGCTCTGGATCCTTGCTGCCCTCTCGATGACGATTGGGAACCTGTCGGCGTTGCGACAAACGAACATTGTTCGACTACTGGCCTATTCGTCTGTGGCTCAGGCCGGATTCATGTTGGTGCCGTTCGCCGCGGCCGCCGTTGTCGGGGCCGATCTGGAAGAGGCCTTTGCCGCGACAGTCGTTTATCTCGCGATCTACGCCGTGATGAACCTGGGCGCCTTTGCCGTGGTGATCGCAGGAGCCCGCAAGACGGGTTCAGGCGAATTGCCGGCCTGGTCTGGTCTCGCTCAGGTCGATTCGAGGCTTGGTGTTCTGGTTGCGGTGTTCTTCTTCAGCCTTGCCGGGATTCCCCCGTTGGCCGGATGGTTCGCCAAGTTCGCCATGTTCCGCTCGGTGATGATCGCCGGCGGGGAGGCAACAGTCGCTCTGGCGGTGATTGCCGCGGTCAACGCTGTTATCGCGCTGTACTACTACGCCAAGGTGGTCAAGACCGTTTGGGTGGACGACCCCACCGGGGAGTTTGCCGAAGGTGTGGAAGCGGCGCCGGCCGGTTCTTTGCGTTTGGCGCTGGGGGTCTCATTGACTCTCACCGTTGTCATCGGGTTCTTCCCCGCTCTGGTCACCTTCGTGGGTGACGCCTCCCGGGTAATTGCCGCGGGCGGCTGACGCCTACTCAGCCGGCAGCTGACCGTATCCGCCCCCAAAATTGTCAGCCATGCTGCTGCCGATTGATCTCAATCCTTCGGCCGCATCTCTCAGAGGATTGCCCTCGGGCAGCGAAGGGCCGATCAGAGCAAGGGCAGCGACAAAAACAAGCACAAAAGCAATAAGCGTCAGCGAGCGGCGCATGCGAACAGGCTACCGATCTCAAACTTGGGCTCGAATACCCACCAGCTCATGCCTTAACACGGCTCCGATGGAGTGAGCGATATTCCCGATCGATGAGCGACCAAAGGGAATGATCAATCCAGTTACCCCGGATGAGCAGTTCCTCGCGGAGTACCCCTTCACGGGTGAAGCCGAGTTTCTCGGCTACTCGGTCGGATGCGTCGTTTCCAACAGCGATCCGAAGGGTCACTTTGTGATAACTCAGGGCTGTGAAGGCCTCCTCGAGCAGCCGGCCCACCGCCTCCGTGCAGATTCCCCTGGAGATCTCGTCGCTTCGTACCCAGTAACCGAATTCGGCGATCTTCCCTAGCTGCGACACCGTCCACATTGAGACGTTGCCGACGTGACGATCGGGTTGTTCCTTGAACCTCACCGAGTAGTCCCAGGCCCGATCCTCCTTCCAAGCCTGAAGGGAGTCGCGGATGAAGGCGTTGGTGTCTCCATGCTCGTAGTCGAGGCGCGCCCACGGGAGCCACTGGTTCAGGTCGGGGAGCGAGCTCCTTATCGCATCGTCGAGCGTGTTGTGGTCGCGGCGCGAGAACCGCTGCAGGATGAGTCGGTCTGTCTCTAGTTGTGATCTTGGCACCCGGTCAGGTTATCCGCGCCCTTAACCTGTGCGCCTCATGTGGGACAGCCTCCATCTAATCGCCGCACATCCGGCACCCGGTGACCGGGCAATGGCGGCAGTCCTCGCTCCCCTCTACGAGGACGACAGCGGCAGGATAAGGGTCGTGCTCACCAAGCGCCCCGACACCATGCCGACTCACGCCGGACATATCGCTTTTCCCGGTGGTCGTGCCCATCCTGAAGACGATGGCCCGGTAGACACAGCGCTTCGTGAGGCGCATGAGGAGGTGGGGATCGAGCGAGACCAGGTCGAGGTTCTCGGCTTTCTCCCTGCGATCGACACGGTCGAATTCAGTCCTCTGGTTGTCCCGGTCGTTGGCAGGATCAGCACTCCGCTTGGGCTCGTTCTCTCCGAGCGCGAGGTCGTGAAGGTATACGCGCCGCTCCTCTTGGATCTGGCTGACGAGTCGAAGTGGTGGTCTGTCCCTTGGGATGGCCGGCAGATCTGGTACTACGAACTCGAAGGCGACACCCTTTGGGGGGCGACAGCCTGGATGATTCGCACAATGCTCGGTCTCCTAGACAGGTAGACCCAACCTGGCCCGCTCCTCCTGAGTGCGGCAACGCCACCCACGCTGGGACACTGTCAAGAATTCGACCCGACGGCTCCGTTGTGTCTCGGCCGACATAGAATGCTCGATTCGGGCAACCTCGGGTGGAGAACTTGCGAAGGAAACTCCTAATCGGCGCTGGACTAGTCGCACTCCTGCTCCTGGCAACAGGGGCCACTTTCGCCTTGTCGACCTGGGGTGAGGTAAACCGGGTTTCGATCGACCGCCCCGTCTCAGCCGGTGTCGAAGCCGCTGCTGAGCCCGCGGCGGAATCCGAGCCAGACGTCGATCCGGAGACCGGAGTAACGATCCCCCCAAGCGATGGTGGTCTGGACGTCTTCTTGTTGGTCGGATCGGACTCGAGGGACGCACTTGAAGACGTGGAAGGGTTCGGCGAATTCGTTGGTGAGCGAGCAGACGTGGTGATGGTGATGATTCGGCCCCACGATGGCTCTACCGCTGCAATGCTCTCCCTTCCCCGCGATCTGCTGGTTGAAGATATCTGTGGAGGCGATGATCATCGGCTCAATGACGCACTCGAGGGTTGCGGTGACGCGATGAACGGCGCCACGGCTCTGACCCTGAGCGTGGAGTCGATCTTGGGGATCACCGTGGATCATCTTGCTCTTGTCGACCTTGCCGGCTTCCAGGGGGTCGTGGATGCCGTCGGTGGCTATGAGATCTGTCTGGAGCGACAAGTGCGCGATCAAAAGGCCAACCTCGAGCTTCCCGCCGGCTGCACTCAGGCCTCCGGCGAGCAGACTCTTGCCTGGATGAGATCGCGAAGCACACAGGAACTCACGGCGTCGGGATGGCGGGTCGTTCCGGGGGTCAGCGACCTGACACGCAACGAACGACAGCGCGTGTTCATGGTTTCGATGTTGTCGAGACTCTCAGACTTCGGCAGTCCTCAGGACATTGCAGCGGTGGCCCAGGCGGTGGCTCCGAATGTGACTGTGGACTCGGAATTGACCCTTGTTGACGCCGTTAGCTTGGCTTGGACCATGCGGGGTCTCGGCACCGGTTCGGTCAACACGCTCGAAGTCCCGGTTATGAATGTCACGACCGCCTCGGGAGCGGCAGTCCTGGTTGCGACAGTCGATGTCTCCGAGATCGTGGCCTCGTATCTCTCGCCCGAGTCGGCCGCCAACGCCTCCCCTACATTCTCCAAGTAGGACTGGTGCGGTGACCAACAAGCAGCGAGTGTTTTCAGGCATCCAGCCCACTGGGGGCCTTCCCCACGTGGGCAACTATGTCGGCGCGCTGAACAATTGGGTCGAGATGCAGGCTGATTACGACACGATCTATTGCGTCGTCGACCTTCACTCGATGACCATTCCCTACGATCCTCATGAGTTCAAGCAGGCGAGGATCGACACAGCCAAGATGTTGCTCGCCGTGGGTGTCGACCCGGGAACGTCGCTTCTCTACTACCAGGCCGATGTTCTCCAGCACGTCGAACTGGCCTGGATACTCTCCACGATCACCGGCCTCGGTCAGTTGGAGAGGATGACCCAGTTCAAGGAGAAGTCCGACCGGGCGGGCAAGAATCTGGGACTCCTGGCCTATCCCGTTTTGATGGCGGCCGACATCTTGATCCACAAGGTGCATGCGGTCCCGGTCGGGGATGACCAGGCACAACACCTCGAACTCGCCCGTGACCTCGCGATGCGCTTCAACGCCAGGTTCGGTGATGAGTTTCCCGTTCCGGATCGGATCACTCCAGGGGTCGGGGCACGGGTGATGTCCCTCACTGATCCAACAACGAAAATGTCTGGCTCTGATCCGAGCGGGAAATCTCGCATCCTCTTGAATGACTCTCCTGACATCATCGTCAGAAAGGTCAGGTCTGCGGTGACCGACACTGGGTCGCAGGTCGTCTACGACCCTGATGGCAAGCCAGGGATCTCGAATCTCCTCGAATTGTTCAGTTTCTTCACCGGTCGATCGATCGATTCTCTTGCAGACGAGTACGTCGATGCTGGCTACGGGACGTTCAAGGCCGCCGTCGGCGAGGCAATCTCCGAGGGTCTCGGGCCGATCAGGGAACGCTACGAAGCCGTCGATGATGGCGAGGTTTCCTTGATCATGCGGCGGGGCGCCGAGGAAGCTCGTGATCGTGCCGAGATGGAGATGAAGTCGGTCCGGGAGAAGATCGGGCTATAGGAGCCCGCTGAACAATGCATGTCACTTATCTCGACGACCATGTCATCGCCACTCGCGGTGTCCTCGGCTCCGCCATTCCGATCCGAGGAGTGGCGAAACCTCGTTCTTGCGAGTGGCGCGCCTGGCCGCCGATCTGACCGACGGCATTATCCAACAGACTCCTGGTCGCCCGCTGAACAATGCCTCTAACCCGTGACGGACTCGAGTAGCTCCTGGGGAATCAGCAGGGCTATGGCGGCAAGCAGGTTGAACCCGGAGTGGAGAAAGATCGCGGGCCCGAGCCGCCCGGTTCTGAGAGTGACCCAGGCGAGGATCAGCCCGATCACGAACAGCTGAGGCAGGACGACCAATGCGGCCGCTGCCAGGGCATCCGGGGCGAGGCCGAGCATGTGGAAGGCAGCGAAGACCAAGGCAGTCACCACCATGATTGTGCGGCGTCCCTTGCTTCCCAGGGCTTTGAGGAGCACCCCACGGAATATGAGCTCCTCGGTAACCGGGGCCAGAACAACCGCCACCACCACGGCTGCGATCCGGGCGGGAGTCGTTTCCAATGCGGAGATCGCGTCACCGATCTGCTGGGCTGAGTCGCCTTCTGGGAAAAGGCGAGTGGTGAGGGGCAGGAACAAGACCGCCAGGACCAGTTGAAAAAGGAGTCCCAGCGCGAGATAGCGGAAGTCGCCTCCTTCGATGACAAAGCCGAGGTCCCCTTCATCGCGGTTGCGGCCCAGTAGCCAAAGCACAAATAGATGCCCTGCATACTGACCGGCTAGTCCCATGACCAGAAGAAACTCGCTGTTTCCCAGCGCGAGGCCGACGGCTAGGAATACACCCGCTCCAAGGAAACCGCCGAGCACCACGAGGACGAAGTCGACGATTGACCATGATCGAGGCACGGCGGCGGAGCCTACAGGTCTGCTACTACCCTGCGAGAAACGTCGGCGGAGGTTGCTCGGAAGTGGAAATCGATATCGGTATCGGTAAGTCAGGCCGCAAGGCATTCGGATTCGACGATATCGCGATCGTCCCGTCACGCAGGACGCGAGATCCTGATGATGTCGATATCTCCTGGCAGCTCGACGCGTTCAAGTTCACGCTCCCGATGATGGGCTCGGCCATGGATTCGGCCATCAGCCCTACTACGGCGGTGCGGATCGGTCGGCTTGGGGGCCTTGCCGTCCTAAACCTCGAGGGCTTGTGGACCCGTCATGAAGACCCGGAGCCTTACTTCGAGGAGATTGCCGAGCTCTCGAAGGAAAAGGCCACACTGCGGATGCAGGAGATCTACCTCGAACCCGTGAAGCCTGATCTGATTGGTCAGCGAGTCGCCGAGATCAAGGGGCAGGGCGTAGTGACAGCCGGGAGTCTCACCCCGCAACATGTCCGCTCGTGGGCGCCGAGCGCGCTTACTTCGGGCCTCGATGTGTTGGTGATCCAGGGAACCGTGGTGTCTGCCGAGCACGTCTCGAGCCGCGAGGAGCCTCTGGACCTCAAGCAGTACATCGCCGGTTCCGAGGTTCCCGTGATCATTGGCGGATGCGCCAGCTATTCCACGGCCTTGCACCTGATGCGCACCGGAGCCGTGGGCGTCTTGGTCGGAGTCGGCCCTGGCGCGGCCTGTACCACCAGGGCGGTCTTGGGCGTAGGTGTTCCTCAGGCCACGGCCATCGCAGACGCGGCGGGGGCCCGTATTCGCTATCTCGACGAGACGGGACGATACGTCCATGTGATCGCCGATGGCGGAATGCGGACCGGAGGTGACGTGTCGAAGGCGATTGCATGTGGTGCCGACGCAGTCATGATCGGATCCCCACTGGCGTCAGCCACCGAAGCCCCGGGGCAGGGGTTCCATTGGGGCATGGCCACGTTCCACCCAACGCTGCCCAGAGGGGCGCGAGTGGAGGTGGGCGACCGTGGCACTCTCCAGGAGATAATGGTCGGGCCGGCCCATGAGAACGATGGCAAGCTCAATCTGTTTGGAGCCCTCCAGGTATCGATGGCCACCACCGGATACTCAAACGTCAAGGAATTCCAGAAGGCAGAAGTGATGATCGCCCCATCGCTCCAGACGGAGGGCAAGTCCCTCCAGCGCAGCCAGCATGTCGGCATGGGATAGGGCTGCTTCGGCAGGCAACAAGCAACAGGTTTAAGTAGTGCCCACAGGCGACAAACCTCAAGATTCCACCCGAGGGACCAGATCTGTGCTGGTATTGGACTTTGGGGCCCAGTACTCGCAACTGATCGCCAGACGGGTCCGTGAGGCCCATGTCCATTCCGAGATCGTCTCCCGAGATATCTCGCTAGAAGAGATCGCAATCCGCCGCCCACTCGGTCTCATCCTGTCAGGCGGCCCGGCCTCGGTCTACGCCGAGAACGCCTACAGCATGAATCCGGCGATCCTCGATCTGGGGATACCCATTCTCGGGATCTGTTACGGCCATCAGCTTCTCGCCGACCTGGCCGGAGGCAAGGTAGCCAACACCGGCGATGCCGAATACGGGAGCACCAGTCTGGAGATAACCGCGGGTTCCGTATTGCTAAAGGACCTTCCGGCCTCGCAAGAGGTTTGGATGTCCCATCAGGACCAGGTTGTTGAGCCTCCGGACGGCTTTGTCTCCGTTGCAACTACCGGCGGAGCAAAGGTCGCAGCCATGGAAGACCTCGAACGCGGCCTGTTCGGCGTTCAGTTCCATCCCGAGGTGGCTCACACCCCTCGAGGGGGGGAGATCCTCAGGCGGTTCCTCCGCGAGGTTTGTGGCGCCTCGCCCACCTGGACCTCGCATTCCATCATTGAGAATCAGGTGGCGCTCATACGGTCGGAGGTGGGCGACGGCAAGGTTGTTTGCGGTCTATCCGGCGGTGTGGACTCGGCAGTGGCGGCAGCCATCGTCAGCCAGGCTGTCGGGGATCAACTGACCTGTATCTTCGTTGACCATGGGTTGCTTCGTGCCGGCGAAGCGGAGCAGGTCGAGGAAACGTTCCGCACCAACTTCGATGTCGAACTGATTCATGTCAAGGCACAGGACCG
The DNA here is from genome assembly GCA_964194995.1 of uncultured Gammaproteobacteria bacterium. Taxonomy (GTDB): domain Bacteria; phylum Actinomycetota; class Acidimicrobiia; order Spongiisociales; family ZC4RG35; genus JACZUI01. Next base: position 36,670 of record CAXMPS010000054.1, read on the forward strand.
ATTCCTGGATGCGCTGAGCGGCGTCACCGACCCGGAGCAGAAGCGAAAGATCATTGGAGAGACCTTCATAAGAGTCTTCGAAGAAGCGGCCAACACGGTCGGCGACGCTTCGTTCCTGGTTCAGGGGACCCTTTACCCGGATGTGATCGAATCGGGATCAGGCTCAGCAGCAACCATCAAGACCCATCACAACGTAGGCGGGCTTCCAGAGGACATGGCTTTCGTCCTGATCGAGCCACTTCGGAACCTGTTCAAGGACGAGGTGCGCACCGTGGGCGAGGATCTGGGGTTACCCGAAGAGATCGTCTGGCGCCAACCCTTCCCGGGCCCGGGTCTCGCGGTGCGAATCATCGGCGAGGTAACTCTGGATCGTCTCGAGCTACTCCGCTCCGCAGATCAGATCGTTTTGGAGGAAATTCGTCGCGCTGGCCTTTATCGGGAGATCTGGCAGGCGTTTGCCGTGCTCCCAGCGGTGAAGACGGTTGGGGTCCAGGGGGACGGGCGCACCTACGCATATCCGGTGGTGGTGCGTGCGGTCACCTCTGAGGATGCGATGACCGCTGACTGGGCCCGGCTGCCGTACGAGGTCCTGGAGAGGATCTCGAGCCGGATCATTAACGAAGTGCCCGGGATCAATCGAGTCGCCTATGACATCTCATCCAAGCCACCGGCAACAATCGAGTGGGAGTGATCGGCTGCGTCGTAGCAGTGGCCCGTTCGGTTCATTCAGTAGGGCTAGCGCGCTGCCGATAAGGAGTTGATCGGCCAGGGAAATCCGCTTTTGGACAACAACAATCCGGACCTGAACCGTATCTTCCGCGACGAGTTGGAAGAGCGGTCAACTCGTCTCGTCGCGGGCGCCCGTAGCCTGCGCGACCGGACTCTCGCTGCCACATCGGTCCCCGACCTGATCCGGGATGCTCACACGATCAAGGGGTCGGCCGGGCTTCTTCGCCACGACGTGATCCGCGATGTGTCGGCCCGTCTGGAGCAACTTTGGAAGATGGTGTTCGAGGGATATGCCCCGCCACCCGAGGTGGTGGTCGCGATGGAGGCGACGGCAGGTCGGATTCTCCAATCGTTTGATGAGGACGATTACGACCATCTCGCCGAGGTGGGCGAGACCCTGATCGGCGCCCTGGAGGAGTCGGGTGAACCCACCGAGCTTGTTCCGCTTCGTCAGCCTGAGCCGGGGAGCCTCGGTGGCCTTCTCTCGTCTGTCTCCGAGTCTTTGCTGGGCGGCGCGACCCGGGTCGATACGGGCGAGCTCTACCGGCTGATCAATCGAATCGTTGAGGTTTCTCTCGACGCCGAAGCCCTTACTGATCTTGCGCTCGTATCAATCGAAGGGTCGGATCAGAAACTCGTCCGCCGCACCTGGCGGAGTCAGTTGGAGAAGCTGAGCGACTCCATTGGGGATATTCAGGAGCAGGCGGTCGCCCTGGCCAACGTTTCCTTCAGGGATGCGACGGCGACGTTCCCCCAGTTCCTTCGCTACCTCGGCCGAAGAATGGGAAAGGACGTTCGTTTTGAGCTGGTGGGCGAGGACGTGCAGCTCGATCGGCAGATCGTTGACTTGCTCCGGGAGCCGTTGCGCCATCTTCTCGTCAACGCCGTTGATCACGGAATCGAGCCACCAGAGGAGCGAGTCAAGGCAGGTAAGCCGGCAACCGGCACAGTCCAGGTTGGCTCGCGGCTGATAGAGGACGGGGTCGAAGTGATGGTCAGCGACGATGGCGCGGGTGTCGACTGGGACACGGTGGCCGACCTGGCGTCGCGTCAAGGGCTTCCCTACGTCCGATCGGATCTCGTTCCGATTCTGTTCCACGAGCGGTTCTCCACCATCAAAGAGGTCTCCGATTTCTCAGGCGAGGGCGACGGCCTTGCCGCCGCGCGCGAAGCAGTCGAGCAAGTCAACGGAGTCATCCATATCGAGTCGAGAAGGGGGCAAGGTACGAGAGTGCTTATGACCCTTCCCCTTTCAATGGTGCTTCAGAATGTGGTCGTGGTGGCTACGGGCGACCAGTTCTGGGGTCTCCCCGAAGCCTTTGTGGAGGATTCCATGCCCCTGGCGAAGGCGGAGATAAGGGTTACCGACAGTGGCCGGGTGGTTCGGATCAAATCGGATGCGGTCCCATGCATATCCTTGTCCGAGGCCGTTGGTTCCGACGGCGAGGCCGAAGAGTCGGAACTGTTGCTGGTGGGGACCCATTCGGGCCTGGTCGCTGTGACCGTGAGTGAGCTGATCGATCGTCGCCGGGTGGCGGTGAAGAGTCTTGGACCCATCCTCGAAGGTTCAGGTCATGTGACCGGCGCCGCACTGTTGGGCGGTGGCCAGGTTCTGGTGGTGCTTGATCCCAACTTCCTTGGAGTCATGGCTCGGCGACGCCCGAAACTCGCCACTCAACGACCGCGTGTTCTGGTTGTAGACGACTCGGCTGGTGTGCGTCAGCTCCTTTCCGCCACCCTGAATGGCGCCGGGTTCGAGGTCGAGGTCGCCGGTGGCGCCAGAGAAGCGGTCGTGGCGATGGCCAATGACGGGTTCGACGCACTGGTCGTCGACTATTCGATGCCCCGATCCAACGGCGTCGAGTTGGTCCGAGCCCTGCGCGCGTCGGAGGTTCGAGTTCCCATCGTCATGGTTTCAGGTGTGGCTACCCCCGAAGAGAAGCAGGCGGCCTGGCAGGTAGGGGTAGATGCCTACCTTGACAAGTTTGATCTACGGCAAGGAGTCCTGACCAGCACCCTGAAAAGCCTGATCGGGATGGACGAAGAGGACACGGGCTAGCTTCACACCTCGCAGAAAATGCGAAAGGCCGCGAGTACCTGCTATCGCAGCGGCCTTCAGGTAAGTGCTGATCGACCCGATATTTACAACTACATGCTTGGTTTACCGCGCATTCCGGAGCTTCTGACCTACATACTTCCCCTGGTGGGGATAGCGGGTGTCCTCTGGGCGTTCTCGATCACCTCGCATGGGCGCGAACGGGAGCGGGAGGTGCGACGCCTTTCCGAGGAGGCCCACAGCATCAAGAACGACTTCGTGGCGATGGTCAGCCATGAGCTCCGAACCCCGTTGACTTCAATCGCAGGGTTCGCCGACACCCTGGTTCAGTCGTGGAAAGAGCTCCCTCGCGAGGAAGTCGACGAATTCCTCTCCATCATCGACCGCCAGGCGATCTATCTAGGCGACCTGGTCGAAGACGTATTGGTGATCCCTCGTCTCGAGGCCGATCGGATGCGTTTCCACAACGAGCTGTTCGACTTGGGCGACCTCATCGAAGATGTTGCCAAGATGGTATTCCCCAACGGGGGAAAAAAGAGCTCGCTGGTGTCACTACCAGACGGAGTTCGGGTCAATGCCGATCGACGCCGTGTTCAGCAGGTGATTCGAAACCTGATGGAAAACGCCCGCAAGTACGGGGGCGACCAGATCATGGTGGAGGGTTTCGTGATGGGAGACCAGTACCTCATCATCATCTCGGACAACGGACCAGGCGTTCCTGACGAAGAGACTCAGAGAGTCTTTGAGAA
>CAXMPS010000055.1:0-8580 GCA_964194995.1 uncultured Gammaproteobacteria bacterium
CAACGTGACTTCAAGAATGGCTATTCATATGGAATGCGCTGGTAGGAGGCGTCTTGGCTAACGGCAACGGCAAGACCGGTTTGACGGACAAGATCAAGGAGACGAACGAGAAGCTCTGGGGCTCCCAGGTTGTCGAGTCGATCCTAAGGCCCGGCTCACCCTTCAAGAAGGGGTACTCCGACAGCCCGAGGAACCGCTCGTACGTCGTGATGAACAATGTCCTTTATCACCTCCACCCGGTGAAAGTGAAGCGACACGGCGTCAAGCTCTCCTACACGCTGTGTCTCGGAGGCCTCTCCTTTTTCCTGTTCATCCTTTTGACGATTACCGGCATCTTTCTCATGTTCTATTACACGCCGTCGGCCGAGGCGGCCTACACCGACATTCAGGCGCTCTCGACCAATGTCGCTTTCGGGACGCTGGTGAGGAACCTGCATCGTTGGGGTGCGCACCTGATGGTGTTGTCCGTGTTCCTCCATATGAGCCGGGTCTTCTATCACGGCGCGTACAAGCCCCCGCGCGAGTTCAACTGGGTCATTGGTGTCCTGCTCCTCTTCTTGACCCTTTTTCTCTCATTCTCCGGGTATCTGCTCCCTTGGGACCAGTTGGCTCTGTGGGCGGTCACTGTGGGCACCAACATGGCCGGGTTCATCCCCGTCGTCGGTGGTCAGGTCAAGTTCGCTCTGCTGGGCTCGGTAGAGGTATCGGGGGCGACACTTCTCAGGTTCTATGTGCTTCATGTGCTGGCTTTCCCCTTCATTCTGGTGCTATTCCTTGCGGTCCACTTCTGGCGAGTGCGCAAGGACGGCGGCATCTCAGGGCCGCTGTAGTGGCCATTAGGGAGAAGTTGTGACTGAGATCCCAGAGAGCCTCCTCAGAAGATCGGCCGAAGCCAAGGCCAAGGCGCTTGGAGTGCCGGTCGAGCAGGTTCTTGCCGAGATGAAAGGGGAAGGCCCCCCAATCGAGGTGCCTACCTCTGGGGAGGAGGCCGTGTCTCCCCCCTCGGACGAACCAGGCCCCGCTCCCACCGCCGACCAGGAAGACGAGGCGGCGGCAGACGCCGCTGATGATCAGGTGGAGGAGCAACCAGCCGAAGAGGCCGTCTCGCCCCGCTCGGAGGAGCAGGCCGAAGAGGCCGTTTCGCCCCGCTCGGAGGAGCAGGCCGAGGAGGCTGTCTCGCCCCCCTCCGAAGAGCCGAGCCCCGGTTCCACAGCCGACCAGGCCGACGAGGAGGCGGAAGAGGAAGAGGCCGTCCCTCCCGCTGCGGTGGCCACGATCGCCGAGGATGAGGCCCCGCCCGCTGATGTCGACGGATCCGGCAATGGCAAGGTAGCGGCAGTGGTGAGCCCTCGGCCTAGTGTGCCGCCGACGGGCACACCCGAGGGCGTGAGAACGGCGCGACTCCTCACGGTTGTCAAGGCCAGGGCGATTCAGACCGTCAAAGCCGAACCGACGGACAAAGTCAACACGTGGCCACACTTGATGCTGATGGAGTTCGGGGCCCTGCTCGCGATAACCGGTCTGCTCGTCATCATGTCGGTGATCATCTTCTCCCCGTTGCTTGACCCGGCAAACGTCAACTCCACCCCGAATCCGTCAAAGGCGCCTTGGTATTTCCTTGGCCTTCAAGAGCTTCTCTCCTACTTCGATCCCCAGATCGCGGGCGTCACGGTGCCGACCATCACCGGGATCATCGGATTCATGATGATCCCGTTCGTCGACAAGAACCCGTCGACGCGTCCCAGCGACCGGAAATTCGCGATTTTGCTCTATTCGATGTTCATGGTTGGCGCGGGAACACTGACCATGATCGGGGTCCTGTTCCGAGGAAGAGGCTTCAACTTCACCTATCCCTGGAAGGACGGGATCTTCTTCGACGACCTCAAGGACTGGGTGGACTTCGAATGAGCGTCGCCAACATCGCATTGATAGCGGTTGCAGTCATCGCCATTCTCGGAGCAGCGGGCGCGTTCGCAGTCGCTTTTCGCCGATCTCAAGAGCCGGAGAAGCTAGACCCGACGGCTGGTGTGTCTGCAGAAACCAGAGCCGCCGATAAGTCGATGGCAGGTGTGCGGGTCGAGCCTCTCCCCGTCGTAGTGACCGAATCGGAGCCAGAGGACTCACCTCCCACGGAGGATCAGGTCGACTCGGCCCTCACCGTCGAGGAGGAGGACAGCGCGGCCGCGTTTGTCCAGGTCGTCGCGACTCAGCGCGTCGTCGAGGTTTCAGCAGAAGAGGGGGGAGTGTCCAGACGAACGTTCTTCAACCGGGCGATAACTGTCACCTTCGGTTCGTTCTTGGCCCTGATGGGCATCAACTCGCTGGCGTTCTTCTGGCCCAAGTTGACTGGAGGTTTCGGCGCCGACGTGGATGCCGGGCCGGTGGCGGATCTACAGAGGCAGGTATTCGCTTCGGATGGATCGGTCTTGCCGTTGTTCATCCCGGAGGCACGCACCTATCTGGTTCCGGCGCCCGATTCGTTGAGCGAGCAGTTCGAGGGAAAGTCAGTCGAGGCTGCGGGGCTCATGGCGTTGTTTCAGCGATGCGTCCACCTGGGCTGCAGAGTTCCGTGGTGTGGACCGTCTCAGGGTTTCGAGTGCCCATGTCATGGATCGAAGTACAACGCCGTCGGCGAATACTTCGCAGGTCCTGCCCCGCGAAATCTTGACCGATTCGTTGTGGAACTGCGCGGCAACAACCTCATCATCAAGACCGGCTCCATCATCGAGACCCCCCGCGCCCCGTTTAGAAGTGTGGATTATCCGCAGGGCCCCAGCTGCATCGCTGTGACGGCTGAGGCCGAGGCATGACCGGCAACATTGTCGCTGTTATCGCCGTTGTTGCCGGCATCACTTGGCTTGGGGTGCTCTTCGTCTCGGCCATCCGAAATCGTGGCAGCGAGGAAGTCCCACACAATCTCCGCCCGGGAACGACCGACCAGGAGATGGAGACAAGGCGTCTGGAGACGGGGCAGAAAGCGGCCATCGCATTCTCTGCCTTTCTCGCTATATCGCTTCCGGTCTATTTCCTCACCGAGCCTGCCCGCCAGGGGGGATTCGTAGAGCAGTTCGATGACGAGTCGGTCGAGCGCGGAGCCCATCTAGTCGAAGAGTTTGCTTGCTTCAGCTGCCACGGTCCTGAGGGTGTCGGGGGAACGGCTTCGTATATCGAGAAGAGGTCTGGCGTCAATGTTGCCTGGTCGGCGCCCTCGTTGAACGATGTCGGCTATCGGTACGACGATGACGAGCTCAACTTTTGGGTCACATTCGGCCGCGGCAACACTCCGATGCCGGCGTGGGGCCTCGCCGGGGGCGGTCCGCTCAACGAGGCCCAAGTTGTCGATGTCGTCAGTTACCTGGGAACGATCCAAATCCCGCAGGCTGAGGCCGTCAATGAGGTTCCGAACCCAGTGGCCGTTGAGCTGACCAAGCTAGAAAATGCCGACGCAATCGTCGCCGCGGCAATCCTGGATCAGGCTCAAGTGGTTGCTGAAGTCAAGCAGGCGCCTGAGGACTCCGAATTCTTGGACCCGCTGGCAGAACGGGCCCGTGAGGTGCTCGACGGGGCCGAGGAGGGGATCGACACAGATGACGATGGTCTTTCCGACTCGGCAGAAGACGAGCTTTCGGCAATCTCCAGGGAGGCGGTCGAGGGGTTCACGGTGATCGAGCCGATTGTCATGGACCCACTGGTTGCCGATGCCGAGAAGGCTGAAGAGGCAGTTGCGACACTCGAGGCCGCTCTCGACACAGACCCGATCGTTGTCACGAACCTCGTGGCAGTTTTGACGGCTATTGAGGAGGGGCAGGTCGAGCCTGGTGGCATCAGCGTCGCGGCCAGTGAAACGCTGGAGGCAATCGCGGTACCGGCGGCGAGTACCGGCATCGACGTTCCGCCAGGGTCCTATGACACTGTTGAGGCCGCCCAGGCTCTGGTGGACTCCCTCACTGATGCTGCTGCACTAGAGGACGCCCCAGAGAGTGCCGTGACTCTCGCCGACGAGGCGAGCACGGTGCTCGAAGAAGGGAGCGACCCTGACGGCGATGGCCTCTCCACTGCGGCTGAGAATGACATAACCAATCAGATAGCCGATGCTGGGGCGAAGACCATTCCCCCACAGATAATCGAGATTGACCTCGATCCGCTGAACCCCGAGTCGGTTGGAGGTCAGGCCGATCTGCGAACGGCCAACACCTTTGTCGGCCTGCTCCAATCTCTGGCCACGTCTTTGAGCGTCTCGGCGGAGAACATCGATCAGCTCCTGAAGGCCGAGGAGGAGGGGCTCGAGTTCCTCGAGGCGGCTGCCGAGTCGAAGTTGTACGAGATTGACATCGCGGGAGTGGCGGCGTCGATGGGCGTCGACGAGGCCGATGCAGCACGGGCGGTTGGTCTGTTCAACGCCAACTGCGCTCGTTGTCACAGTGCCGGCTGGAGCGCCGGCCTTGCGTATACCCAGGAGGCCGGATCCGGAGGGTTTGGCCCGGCGTTATGGGACGGCCGGCCCCTGGTCCAGTTCGGAGACGCTGTCACACCGGCGACCGATGACTTGCTGATCCAGTTTCTGGTGCTCGGGTCACGAGCTGAGACGCCGTATGGCCTCAACGGGTTCGGGTCCGGCAGGATGCCGGCCTTCGGCGCAATCTTGCCGGCGGACGACGTCGAGCTCCTGGCGGCCTACCTGCGCGCCGGCAACATGGATGGGAAGGGTTGACGATGCAGGGCGACTTCTTCCGTGAACTGTTCCGGTCACTGTTCTCTTCAAACCTCTTTATCACCGGAGTGGTCCTCACCATTGCCGCAGTGCTGCTGTTCTTTGGCTCGATCTATCTCTTCAACTACACCAACCTCGGCAAGAAACTCGGCTTCCTCGTGACCGGGGCCGGAATTTTTGGGTGGCTCACCATCACCTCGATGCTGTTTGTCATCTATGCCCCGCGGGGCCCCAAACCTGACGACATCGAAGGGCTCAACGCGTTTGAGATTCGGATCATCCCGATCACTTACATGCTGGTGTCGCTAGTGCTCTTCCTCGTCTTCCTGGTGGCGCTCCACCAGTACGAGGAGCTTCAGGAGAAGTCGACAGCCTGAGGCAAGAACTCATGCAGGAGTTCGGCGTCCGTAATAGCTGAGGACCTGGAGCTCCATCGAAAGGTCCACTTGTCGGACAGTGACCGTGTTGGGGACGCCGACCCTGACGGGGGCAAAATTGAGGATCGTTTCGATGCCCGCTTCCACGAGTTGATCGGTGACCTGTTGGGCGGCCACCGCTGGTACTGCCAGGATTGCCATGTCGAAATCCCCGTTGGAACAGTCGTCCGTCAGTTTTTCTACGTTTCGGACCGAGAGCCTTCCGATAGTCGAGCCGATCGCCGAGTCGTCTTTGTCATATACGGCGACGACATCAAACCCCCGACGGCTCAGCCCTCCGTAGTTGGCGAGAGCCCGACCCAAATTGCCGGCGCCGACAATGGCGACGTTGCGCCGGAATGCAATACCCAGCTCGCGGCGGATTCGATCTCGCAACTCCGCCACCGAATATCCAACACCCCTGACTCCGTGGAAGTCGAGGTAGGAGAGATCCCTCCGCACGTTGGCCGCGTTGGCTCCCGCTGCCTCGGCCAACTGTTCTGAGCTGACGGTCTCTCGGGACTGGCTGATGTCGTCGAGTAGTCGGAGATACCGGGGCAGGCGGACGACCGTCGCCCGGGGAAGCTCGCTCATGAGGCGACTCTAAGAGGAAGAGAGCTGAATCCGGCATCCGCCTCTCAGGACAAAGCGCCCCCCTCCCCGGCTCCGCCGGTACTCGTCCCAATGCTCACTCGCGTTCGCCAGGGGGAGAAACAGGACTCTGATCCGGCCTAACCTGAGTCCCGATGAAATCACCCCCGATTCTCGTGGTCGGTGGCGGCCCGGCCGGGTCGGCCGCCGCCTATTGGCTTGCCCGCGATGGCCACGAGGTCACCCTCGTGGAGAAGAAGGAGTACCCCCGGGACAAAACCTGCGGCGATGCGCTCACCCCTCGGGCGATTCGCCAGCTCCAGGACATGGAGTTCGATTTCGAGATCGCACCGTTTCACAGGATCACCGGGCTTCGTTCCTACGCCGGCGACGACCTCGTCATCGAGTTGCCCTGGCCGGACCACTCCCGGTTTCCCAACTGGGGTGGGATGATCCGCCGGAGCGATCTCGATGGTCAGGTGGCCACGCTGGCCGAGAAACAGGGTGTTCGGATCATGGAGAAAACCTCGGCGACACCGGTGATCGAAGACGGAGTGCTAACGAGCGTGGCGCTCGATCACAACGGGCAGACCGAGACTGTGACACCAGATGTGACCGTGATTGCGGACGGGTCTATGAACCGGTTTGGGCGGGATCTTGGCACGGCCCGCCGTAAGGATTATCCGATGGGTCTCGCGGTACGGGGCTACTACTCCTCACCACGTTCTACGGATCCCTTCCTCGAAAGCCAATTGGATTTGCGCGATTCATCGGGAGCGACCATGCCCGGGTATGGATGGGTCTTCCCGCTCGGCGACGGCACCGTGAATGTGGGGGTCGGGCTCCTGTCAACCTTCAAGCGCTGGAAACACGTCAATACGACACACATGATGCGCGACTACGTCGCCGTCGCACCCGACTATTGGGAGCTTTCGGACGATGCGAAGCTAACCAACCCTGTTGGCGGGAAGCTGACGATGGCCTTCTCCAAGGCTCCGCTGGTCGGCTCCAACTGGCTCACCATTGGAGACGCCGCCGGGGCGATCAACCCGTGGAACGGCGAGGGGATCTCTTATGCATACGAGACCGGCAGGATCGCTGCCGGGTATGTGGGTGAATCCCTGGCCGCCGACGATCTGGGCCTGTTGAAGAGATACCCCCGACATCTCGAAGATGAATACGGGCTCTACTACAAGATGGCCCGCGTGTTCGTGAAGCTGATCGGATACCCATCGGTGATGCGCACCATTGCGCACACCGGTCTTCGAAATAGCACTCTCATGGCATGGACCCTCAAGGTGATGGCCAACCTGCTGGACGAGGACGACAAACACATGGGGGAGAGAACTTACGACGCTCTGGCGGAAGTAGTGAGAGCTCTTCCGGTGAAATGAGGCGGCCAAGCGTCCTGGTGTTCGATGTGAACGAGACGCTCCTCGACCTATCTCCTCTCGCTACCGATTTCGAAGCGATATTTGGTGCAGCCCCGCCTCTCGGCGAGTGGTTTGCCCGGATGCTGCACGGTTCGCTCGTCTCGAACCAACTCGACTCGTATCGGCCCTTCGGTGCCATCGGAGTTGAGGCGCTGCTCACCGTCGCCGGGAAGAGGAAGGTCGAGATCAGCGAGAACCAGGCGGCCGCAATCGTGGCCGGCATGGCCGACCTCCCGGCCCACCCCGATGTCATCCCTGCGTTGGAAAGACTTGTTGACGCCGGTTTTCAGACCGTGACCCTCACCAACGGAAGTACCGAGGCGGCCAACGCCCAGATCGACAACGCCGGTCTTCGCGTCTTCTTCCAGAGAGTGATATCAGTAGAGGAGGTGGGCAGGTTCAAGCCGGATCCGCTTCCTTATCGGCATGCTGCCGATCTGATGAATGTCGGGATCGACCGGACGATGCTGATCGCCGCTCACGACTGGGATGTGGCCGGAGCGTTGCACGCTGGAGCGCAGGGGGCATTTGTCAGTCGTCCGTCTGCGCTGTGGAGCCTGCCCGACGATCCTCCAGAAGTCACCGCGACCGACCTGGGCGGCGTCGCCGACATCCTCATTCGGTGACGATCACCCGTGAGCGGGCAACCGCCGGTAACGCAGATCGGGGTCTATGTTGATCGCCACGCCCCACCCGACCCAACCACCCGGAGTCGTGGCCCAAAGCCAATCGCCCACCAAGCTCGCTGCACTGACAGCCCCAGCGACAGCCCTCCTGCTTCTGGCTGCGGCATGCGCTCCTGTGTCTCAGGCCGGTGAGGGGTCTACCTCCACCGCAGTGACGGCCGCCGCGCCAAACCAGGCGGCCACACCAGACGGGCTGGCCGGCTTGGCTGTTGTCCCAGCGGGCGGCGCCGATATCTCTTCTGCCATTGACGGGCCGGCCGCGTACCGGTCACACGAGAATCTTCTCCTTCCGATTATCTCCGAGAACGGCGATTGGCTTGAAGTGGTTACGACCTGCAGCACGGAGGAGTGGGTTCGTCGCTCAGACGTCGAGATCGTGACCCGATCCACAGCGGCGAGCCCGGGCCCAGGCTTTGATCTGTCGAGTGCAGTGATCGTCGTCGATCCCGGTCATGGGGGGCGCGACAAAGGAGCCAAAGGGCCCAGTGGCTCGAACGAGAAGGACTTCAACCTCTCGATCTCGATCCTGCTGCGCAACCGGCTGGCTGCCCCACAGGACATCGATTGGGAGACCGGTCACGTTCGTCCCGGTGATCAGTATCCCGCGGTCGCCTCGGTGTGGATGACTCGCGGGCCCGAAGGGCCGGAAGGCGGTGATTTCGAGCTTGGCCTTGCCTATCGCGCCGAGGTCGCCAACGGCGCGGGCGCTGACGCTCTTATCGCGGTTCACAACAACAGCTCGC
>CAXMPS010000056.1:0-9600 GCA_964194995.1 uncultured Gammaproteobacteria bacterium
GGCAAGATTGCAAACGTTGCGCAGCGAGCCGGACAGGTGTGCGATGCCATCGTCGATCGAGGTCAAACGGCCCACCAGTCGAACGCCCGCCGAGGAGAGCGCATTGAGGTCAACAGTTGAACGATCAGGTGTCCCCACCAGCTGTGGGGAGGGCACATGTGGGGCGCGTACAATGTCGTCGACCTCGTCGTATCTCTCGTCGAGCAAACCACTTCTGTCCATCCACCATTGGATGTCCTTCCCGCGGTACACCCGGGGCATCCGCACGTGCTCTCCGACCGCCATGGTGACGGGTCGAGAACCGGTCACCGGGGCAGCATCTCCTTGGACAGGAAGAAGCAGTATTCACAGTCGAGATTGCATATAGGTCCAGTGGGTTTGGCCAGGACATGAAATGACGGCGGAGCGGTTCCCGATGTCAGCATGGAGGCACAATTAGTTCCATTGGGTATCGAATCTAGTGCGGGTAGAAGTAGCAAGATCGATGGACGCGGCTTCTGCTTTTGCCTTCCTTTGTCGTGACCTGTTTTCAACTGACCCTCGCGTAATGGAGTGGTTCAACGTGGAGCTAAAACGGCGGTTTCGAAGTTAGCTTGAGGGATGGTCCCAATGAGATGAGTATTGACATCTCCGCCGCGCGCCTGCTGATGGCGTCCGATCTACTTATTTGATTTGGCGTCGTGCAGAGGGATTCTCCCGTCGTCGGTCCCGACGATCAATTACCTGTTGGTCAATACCTTCACCTCCTTGTGAGTCGACATGCTCAACTGGCTTAGATGTAGCCGTTGGACCGAAGCCATCGTGTTGAGAAGAATCCCCCAGCCGACGGGATGTAGAAAGTCGCGAAGCGATAGATGACGGCCGATGTGAAGGCGATCGTCTGGTCGACGCCGAACATCACCAGGAAACCTGACAGGACGGCTTCGGTGACTCCAACACCGCCCGGAACCGGGACAACACCACCTAAAAGCCCGGCGGCGATCGTTGCTGTCGTAGCTTGGGCCAAACTCAGAGGGACGTCGAGACTTCTCAGGATGAGCCACATGGCCATTCCGAGCACAACCCTTGAGCCAATTTCACTGCCCAAAAGGGCAATAGTTCGTTTCGGATTCTTGAGAACTCCCGCCAGGGCGGACCACGCCGAACTCAAGATGGGCATTGCCAAGTCGTGGAGTTTCTTGACGTGTCTCACCAAATAGACGACCACTACACCGAGTACGGCGAATACCAGGATTACCAGACCCCATCTCACTCCGCTGGGGTCGAGGTCGAGAGTCAGCCCGCCAACCAAGAACGCTAAGGCCAAAACAGTGATTTCGACGAGAAGGCCGGTGAGTGTGTCGATTGTGCCCTGAACCACCGCCTTCGTGTAGTCCATGCCGTACTTCTTTAGAAACGTCACAGTGGCTGCGATCCGCCCGGCAGAGCTGGGTACCGCCAGCGAGATGAACATGGTCGACGACTGAAGAATGACCGCCGGCTTCAATGGGATTGGGACTCCGGCTGCGGCAAGCATCGCGGTGGCTTGCGGAAAGTAGACCGTCTGGCCCACCACGAATGCGGTCAAGACGAATACCCACTGGGCGTCCTTGGCCACATCCCACACCGCTTTGAAGTCGATCCCTGGGATCTCAGACTTCGAGGTGTTGTCGGACGTCGGGCAGACCGAACAACATTCTGCGCTCGTGGTGCGTCTCTCAATAAGTGCCCACAGTCTTCCGACGCGGAGGGTTCTGCTTGACGGCCTTTCGTCGTCGCTCGACCGGGTCACCAAATCCGTGACAGACCACGAGCCGTGTCGCTGTCTTCCAGATATCGGTAGATCTACGCCACGAGGAAGTGGGTCGTCATCGGGCCTCTGCCTTTGATCTCGACCGTTCCTCTCGTCTCGAAGGTGAACGAGCCCTGCAGCGCCACCCGGCACCGATCGGTCACCTGAATCCGGCCGGGCACACCATGCGATTCCATCCTTGAAGCGGTGTTGACGGTGTCGCCCCAGAGGTCGTAGGAGAACTTCACCGATCCGATCACACCTGCGATCACCGGCCCGGTGTCCATCCCGATGCGCATCTGGAGCCGGTCGGGCAACGCGGCCACAGCGGCGAGGCCATCGAGAGCGAAGGAGGCCACCGCAGCCGTGTGGTCGGGTAGGGGCGCCGGAAGGCCACCGACCACCATGTATTCGTCGCCGATCGTCTTGATCTTCTCGAGACCGTAGCGCGCACAGAGCTCATCAAGTGTGGTGAATACCTCATTGAGGACACCAACGGTCTCGTCGGGTGACATCCCTGCGGCTAGCGGTGTGAAACCTACGATGTCGGCGAACAGCACAGTGACCGAGTCGGCGGCATCGGCGATCCTGGACTCGCCCGCTTTGAGCCGCTTGGCGATGGGTTCGGGGAGGACGTTCAGCAGAAGCCGATCCGAGCGGGCACGCTCCTTCTCGAGCTCGCCGAGCGCTCGGTCCCGCTGGGCGATGAAGTAGCGGATCACCAGGAAGGTGACGATCGAGACGCCGCCGATGTTGATGACGAAGAGCATCAGGCTGGTAGTGCGGGGGAGTTGCTCGACGTTCTCGACAAGCCACGGATCCAAGATGGCCGAAGCGACGATCAGGACAGCGAAACTGGAGATGAGCACCCCGGGCCGGGCTCCCCAGAGGCGAGCCGAGATCACCGTCGTGGCCGCCCAGAAGATCATGGCGCCGGAGCTGGTGAACCCGCCCAGAGACCACTGCAGGAATACCGGTAGCACGAGCATCATTCCGATCTCCAGGTTCCGGAACGCGACAAAGCGACGGGTCTTGGCGAAGACGGCGATCGCCGTGAAGCTGACCAGTTGATACCCGAGTGGGATGGCGGCCGCCCAGGGTCGACCTAATGCGAAAAGCAGTCCGTACCACACCGTGGCCAGCGCCGCGATAACTGCGACTGACACCACCAGCATGGCTTTGGTGATCCGTTCGTCGCCAGAGTCGTCGGCACCGAACCCGGCCACTACCAGGCGGTTCAGCCATCCGGGAAGCTCATCGAAGAACGCCATGCAGCGAGCCTACCGGCGCCCCATCCCGCCAGGCTGATAGACCGGCTTCTGGTCGCAGGCGGTTGAGGCCGACCCGGGCTCGGTTCCATAGTGGGTGGTGAACCTCCGCGGACGGTGGAGAAAGGACCTTCAAAGCTAGCCATGACTAGCCGCCCATAAGTGCCGTTATGTGCGCCTAATCCTCATCGTTAGACGTCCCCGTCCTTGAGACTCCGCAGGTAGTCGTATGAGAAGATTCCTGTTCGGTGTCCGTCGGGCCGGAACGTCAAGTTGATCCCGTAACCGACCAACTCCGCGTCGCCAATCTCCACTTCGATCGGTCCCTTGAGAAGGACTGCAACACGCCGCGCACCGTCCGGTTCTTGACACGCGGCGCAGGGGCAGGCTGCTCGCAGTTCTCGTGCGCTGAATCGTTGCTCAGTGCCGTTGTGCCACACAAGAAGCATCTGAGTTCCGCCCTCCATCTCGATGCGCGTCGGCGGGTCCACGGTGCCGGAGGGTAACCCCTCGGCGAGAAGCGAAACCACGGGGACAGGCCCACAAAGGGCACCATGTACGGTCAGAGCAGCCGCTCATAAGTGCCGTTATGTGCGGCCTGGTCGGTCTTGCGCGGTCGATCGAAAGGTGGGGTTGTGAGGGTGTGTTTGTCATTTCTAACTGGACTATTTGCACAGGTTCATCCGTTGTACCGGACAATCCATAAATTCGGCCTCGCCCGGAGATGCCAGGAGTTTTCTGTGATCCATGATCTAGAAGGGAGTCTTGAATGAGCGGAGAGACAGGGCTTCTGAGATGGTTAGCTGTCGCGGCGGTGCTTTCGCTACTGGTTGTGGCATGTGGATCACCATCTGGCTCGGCAACAACCACCACCAACGTCAACTTGGATAGCTTGTCCACGCTTGCTGATCAATCGACACTCGAAACCGTCCAACCGTCATCGACGAGCCAGCCCACTAGCCCCTCTACCTCCGCCAACACCACCAGCGGGTCGACAACCACGACCAAACCAACAACCACAACCAAACCAACAACCACAACCAAACCAACAACCACAACCACCACCACCACCACGGCCAAGCCAACAACCACGACGGTCCAAACCTCGAAGACAGTCGCCGGTTCGATCGTCGCCTTCGCGTTCGATCCGAACCCGATCTCTATCAACGTCGGGGACGCGGTTAGATGGACCAACAACGACCCCGTCGATCACACGACCACCTCGGCGGGTAATTGGAATTCGGGCGACCTCGCATTCGGAGCCAGTTTTTCGGAGGTTTTCGACTCTCCCGGCACCTTTAGCTACTTCTGTTCGATTCACCCATCCATGACGGCCACTGTTGTCGTCAACCCCTGACCACGATTCGAAGGCGCCCCACCAGCACCTCCGTCACGCTCAAGGCCGATCTCGATGGGCGATCTACGCCTACGCACCAGTGCCGTGATGTGCAGGTGTGAGAGTTGATGCCCACCAATGCCTTGGGGTAACGAGTCGGTTTTGTGCGGGGGAAGCCTTTTACTTGCTCCCCCCGCTTCGTTTAGACGGTTATTGGGTTGGGTGGCTTTGACGGTTTACGTACACGATTGCACCACCGGCTGTGAACGCTGCGCCGGCGAGCAGCAGGAACAGGGTGAAGTTGGAACCTGTTGCTGGCAGCTCTTCAGCGGGCGCCTCTTCGGCGGCTGCTGCGACTAGTTGACCGCGGATCGCCCCGGCGGCGAATTCAGCGGTGTGGACGTTTACGTAATAGCCGCCCGGGTCGGCGACAATCGCAGCCACGACAGCAGCGTCACCGGTAACACAACCGTCACCGAGACTGTTCGGCCAATCAAAGTCGACGACGACTCCACCGGCGACGTCGGCGCCGCCTTCGTGAATATGTGCAGCCACCACCGGGTCGATCCCCTCGGATGTGATGGTGAAACACACCTCCGACGTGTCCGAGTCAATGGCGACGACTGCCAGGCCGACTCCTTCGGGATCACCGGGATCGCCAACCGCGTTCTCTCCGCTGAGCTCCGCCGTGAAATTATTCAGGTGGACGTCCGCGCTGGCGGTCGCAGCACCTGCAACCAGAAACACAAACACAAGAGACACGACACGAATATTTCGAGTCATAACCATCAACTCCTTCATTGGGCTAGGCGCCGCGGAACCCTACTCCGCCGACGAGGGGGCTATGAGACGCCTTTGACCCGACCTTCGAGAAGAATACTGATGTAGGCGGCGTTGGGACCCTCGACCAGTTCCGCGGTGATAATGAGACGCTCCCGGGCCGAGAACTTCGGGTTGCATGTCGTCATAGTCAGCCAACTCCCCTCCCTGTCCTCGGTGACCCAGACGTCGGTGGGTTCGACCACGAAACTGTCCCTCACCACATACACATGGACACCGATCGCCGTTTCTATCTCGATTCGATCCCCAGGTGCCAGCTGATCCAAGTTGAAAAATGGTCTCCCATAGGTTGTCCGATGACCCGAGATCACAGCATTCCCCTCCTGCCCCGGCAGCGGCGTCCACGGCATATGCCCAGGACCCTTCCTCAACGTTTCGACGGTCACCCCTTCGAAAACAACCGCTTCCAGGTCGAGGCTCGGGATGGACAGGTAGGCAAACTCGGTATCTTCGTCCGGCTGATCCTCGGCGTAATACTCGACAACCTCGCGACGGCTCTCAGGGATAGCATCCGGAACGGAGACCTCCTCGACCGGGAAAACGGACACTTCCTCAACGTCGGGAAGGTCCTGTCTCGTCTGGGCGAAGCTTTGCTCTAGCTGAATTCCGGCCGCGGCTTGCACCCGGCCGTTGGCAACATCGGTTCCGAAGACCTGCCATCCAACAAAGCCGATCCCGAATAGGCCACTCCAAACAAGGGTCCACCCAAGAATCTGCACCCATCGCCGCATACAAAAAGGTTAAATCACTCTCCGGCCTACCACCAGCGGAAGAGTCACGAATAAGACACTCTGCTGTCTCACTGCCTGTGCAGAGTCCGGAAGAATTAGGTGGTGTTGGGGATCTATCCGGACGCGCATTTTCCGTCGCGCGTTGGCAACTAGTGGCCCTTGGCGTCAAACCGTATATAGGGCTGGTATTGCCGGGCTTTTGGCTGCTCGATCTTTGAGATGTCTTCTCAGCCGACTACCGCGGCGTCAACATCCACGTGCCAATGCGGCGCCTGCGCCCAGCGCTTGCATCTTCGCCACAGCGACGTGGCGACCCAAGGGAACCATCCCGCAGTTAGTGCTCGGGTAGAGACGTTCATCGCCCACCAGAGCAGCAATGGTTGTAATGGTCGCCGCGACCTCGTCAGGCGTTTCCACGCGGTCGGTAGCCACATCAATGACACCGGCCAGGACTCCTTTGTCTCCGAGAAAGTCGAGCACCTCTAAAGGCACACGGGAACCAGCTACTTCAAGAGACACCTGGTCGATGCTCGACTCTGAGAGGACGGGGAAGGTCTGCTCGTACTGACGCCATTCCTTTCCAAGACCGTGTTTCCAGTCGATATTCGCCTTCACTCCATACCCGTAACAGATGTGCACTGCGGTAGTCGCTCCGACCCCGGCTGCGGCCCTCTCGAGTGCCGGTACCCCCCACTCGGAGACCTCGTCGAGAAACACGTTGAAAGCCGGCTCGTCGAATTGGATGACGTCCACGCCAGCGGCAGCAAGCTCCTTTGCTTCTGCGTTGAGAGCCTCGGCAAAGACCATTGCGAGGGTTTCCCGGTCTCCGTAGAAGTCGTCCTTGATCGTGTCGGCCATCGTCATAGGCCCGGGGAGCTGGTATTTGATTGGCCTGTCTGTCAACGACGCAAGCGCTTGGCATCCTCGACGAATACCGGATTCAACCGAGCCACCTCTCCGATGACACGCGGCACCGAGGCGTCATATCTTTGCCGGATCTGCACGGTCGCTCTGTCCTCGGCATCGACGCCTTCGAGATTGTTGGCGTTTCCGGTGGTCAGGTGTCTGAGGTCGAACCGGCCAGTGATCGCTAGATCGGGAATAACAAATGTTGATGGACATTCTCCTCTCGCTTGTACGCGCTCTGAGAGCGCCGCGAGCGGGAACACCGCCTTCGGCCGGACTCATCGGCAGGCATTGGCACCGAACTAACTCGGTTGCCGCGGCTTCATAGGGCCTGTCCCTCCACCGCTCTAGATGAGCGCGTTGTGTGGCGCCAGTAGAGCAAGGACCAACTGAAAGGTCAAAAAGCGGAACTCAGTCATAGCGGTGTCCGACGCCGATGGCGCCATTGGAGAGTCGCCATGTTCACGAACGTCGACGTCGGGATCGAATCGACCCAATGGGTTATGAAGACTGAGGTGGCGGTGCCGCCACCTCACGGCTCTCGTAGGGTCAGTCTCGTTGTGGATCACACATCGACCTCGCCGCCGGAGTTCGCAGCTGAGCTCTTCGCCCCGATCGCCGCCAATTATGAGCGCTGGACGCGGCTGCTGAGCCTGGGTCAGGATGCCCGATGGCGCAAAAGGATGGTGGACGGGTTTGGCCTTCCGCCGGGATCGCGTGTAGTCGATGTGGCGGCAGGCACGGGCTCAATCACCCGGCTCATGAGCTCGAAGGGCCTCGACGTGGTTTCTGTCGATCAGAGTCGACACATGCTGCGAATGGCACAGCGACGAGGCGCTGCGGCAGCGGTGGCGACAGCGGAGCGGTTGCCGTTCGCTGATGAGGTATTCGACGGTGTCACCTTCGGCTATCTGCTGCGATATGTGGATAGCGTTTCGGTTTGTTTGAACGAGGTCGTCCGAGTTGTGCGACCCGGCGGAGTGGTGGGAATGGTCGAGTTCGGCCGTCCTTCAGGTATGTGGCGACCGGCGTGGTGGCTCTACACGAGATTCGTGCTTCCCGCTGTGGGCTTGGTGATCGGCTCGGGTTGGTGGGAGGTGGGCAGGTTCCTGGGACCGAGCATTGACGGCTTTACTCAAGTCCATTCGCCCGATCTACTCGCTTCCGAATGGCGTGCGGCAGGCATGGAGGATGTCCGATTCGTCCGCATGTCCTTCGGTGGTGGACTGGTGATGTGGGGACGTCGCCAATGACAACACCACAACCCGCCTTCTATGCCCTCACAGGCAGCCCACTAGGCGATTTCATCACCCTTCTCCACCTGCCCTACACGATTTGGCATCTGTCGTATGTTGCAATTGGGGCCTCCCTGGCACAAGAAATTGATGCTTCGCGATTGGTGGGAACTCTGTTGGCATTTGGCCTGGGACTCGGGATCGGCGCGCATGCTCTCGATGAGCTCCACGATCGTCCACTCTCAACCCACCTGTCCCCACGAACCCTGCTGTTGCTTGGCTGGGGAGGGCTTGCCGCCGGAGCAACCGTGGCGATCGTTGCATCCTTCGTCATCTCACCAGTTGCGTTGGTGTGGGGAGCGGCGGGTGTGCTGCTCGCGGCCGCCTATTCCTTGGAGTGGTTCAGTTGGGTGCACACCACCGTCGGCTACGGTTTGGCGTGGGGTGCATTCCCAGTGTTGGTCGGCTACTGGGCGCAAACTCAATCGCTCTCTGTCGCCGTCGTCGTGGTCGCGGTTGCTGCCTCTGGATTCGCCATGTCACAACGGGCGCTGTCCACACCTGCCCGCGATCTGAGACGAACGTTCAACACTGCCACCGTTCAGATGGGTGAGTTCTCTTGGGATGAGTCTCAGCTGCTGGCCACTTGGGAGCGCCCGCTGCAATTCCTGGCTTTGGCTCATGTGCTGCTCGCCATCGGGCTGCTCTTCACCTAGGAGGCACGGCCCACGTTCAGCCGGCAACGATCGTTGCAGCTCTACTCGTCGTCGGTCAGATCGTCGACGGCGTCCTTCGCAACATCGGCACACTTGTCGATGGAGAGTTGGGGATTCACTTCGGGCCGCGATGGGCTAATCCCCGACCCAGGACATTTCGAGTATCTACAAAATCCTCAGCCCTCGGAACCGTCGTCTGTGGCCTGGCCTTCTTCTCCGAGGATCTGGTATATCTTTCGTCGCGCCTCTTCGAGGATTTCCCTCGTTTTGGTCATCTGTGCTTCTGACCCGGCTCGAGCTACCTGCATCACCGCAGCACCGACTTGGAATCCGACCTCACGGAGAGCATGAAGCCCATCGTGGGCTTCAGATCCGAAGCGCTCCCACGGCGGAGCTTCGTGCTCCGACTCAACCTTGGCCTTGCCTTCGTCAGTGAGTGTGTAGGTCTTCTTGCCTTTTCTTTCGTCGGCATGGACGAGTCCTTCGTCCTCGAGTTGTTGCAACGTGGGATAGACGGAGCCGGGGCTGGGTTGCCAGATCCCGTCACTTCGTTCACTGATCTCTTGCATGATCTGATAGCCATGCATTGGAGCCTCAGCCAGTAGGTGGAGGATGGCGGCGCGAACGTCGCCTCTGCTCACTTTTGGCCTTCCGCCATAGAACGGACCGGGACCCATTGGGAACCCGCCGCGGGGGTCGTAGCCCCAACCTCGTCTGCCTCTTCGGCCTGCCATCGCCATCATCTGACGTTTGGCGAACCATGGGGGTGTCATTGCGTGTGACAATTCAGTCTCCTT
>CAXMPS010000057.1:0-1941 GCA_964194995.1 uncultured Gammaproteobacteria bacterium
GTCGCAGACAGACATCAACATCGCTCCTATCGCTTGTCAGTTTCCAGTCCCAAACCGAGGTCGCATCTACCTTAACGAGGCCGATTACTCCCGCGCTTAGACACCTCGACCGCGGGCTCTCTACGCTACTGTCGCTGGTCGATGCGCGGATTTCCTGCCACATAGACGGGTCAATGATCGCCGAGGGGCGTGATAGGAGAAACAGAATGAAACTGATGCGATTTGCGATACGCATGACAGCCTTCGCCTTGGTGGTCGCGGCTTGCAGTGCGGAGGATGATGCTGAGACTGCAACCACACAGCCAGCTCCGGACACCACAGCTCCAGCTCCGGACACCACCGAGGGAGCGCCGGATACCACCGCTCAAGCCACCGACACCACTATCGGAGAACCGTCAGGTGACCCAATCATCATCGGCGCCGCCATCGACCAGAGCCAGGATATGGCGTTTTACAACAATGGCGCGAACCTGGCGGCCCAGATCATGGTCGACCGCATCAACGCCGCCGGAGGAGTTCTGGGCAGGCCACTGGAGCTGATCACCGTCGACACCACCCTTGATCCCGACCTGACCAAATCGGTCGCATTGGATCTGATCGAGCAGGGCGCAGTGATGCTGATGGTGACCTGTGACTTCGACTTGGCCGGACCGGCAATACAGGAGGCCGTGGCGGCCGGCGTGCTCGCCATCGCCCCCTGTATCGGGACCGACCGCATGGGTCCCAAGGGCCTTGGTGACGCCGGAAAAATCGCATTCAGTTTTGGGAACGTCGCCCAGGACGAGGGAGCCGTCCTCGCTGAGTTTTCCGTGGACCAAGGTTGGGAAAGTGCAGTTGTCGTCAAGGACAACTTTCTGGTCTATTTCCAGGACGTCGTTGACGCATTCGATGTTCGTTTCCAGGAACTCGGAGGAACTGTCACGGCAACCGAGCAGTTCACCCAATTCGACGGCACAATCGGCAATGTGGTAACCGCGGTAGCCAACGCCGATAAAGACGTCATCGCCATCTCCACTGCGTTTGCCGATCTGCCTGCATTCGTAGCCGGTCTGCGCAGTCTTGGTGACGACACACCGATCGTCTGCTCCTGGGGGTGTGACGGGACCTTCTGGGTTCCGGAGGGCCTGAACGAATTCTACTACAACACGTTTGCATCGGTGTTCGGTGACGATCCCGATCCAGAGGTGAACGAGTTCATCACTGAGTTGACTGATCGCGGAGCGCCGCCGGCGGTTGGTGGGTTTGTTGGAGGCGCGCAGGCGATCGAAGCCTTCGCCCTGGCAGTCGAAACAACCAGGGGTACCGACGCGGCCGCCATTGCGCAGTTCTTTGAGGGGTTCCAGGACCAGGAATTCATTTTCGGAGAGGTCAGCTTCTCGGCAGAGAACCACACCGTGTTCGGCAGACCACATCGGATGATGCTCTTCACTGATTCTCTGCCGGCTCTCGAGGAGATACGTACCGCGACATCGCCGGCTGATATCGGCTGATCGCGCTGGATGGCCGGTAACAGCGACGGACCGGACCGGTGGCCCGCAGAATCCCTGCGGGCCACCGGTATTTGGCGCTCCTTCGAGGGAGTTCACGCTCTAGATGGTGTAACTCTCGAGCTGGCGCGGCACGAGGTAGTTGGGCTCATCGGGCCCAACGGGGCTGGTAAATCGACTCTGGTCAATATCATCACCGGGTTCGACGTCCCCGACAAGGGGACGATCCACTTGGCCGAAGAGAACGTCACCGGGTGGGTGCCACATCGGCTGGGTCGACGCGGGATGGCACGGACCTTCCAAGCGACCCACTCCTTTCAGAGTCTCACCGTCCGAGAGAACATCGAGGTGAGTGCCCTGGCTAGCGGCGCCGAGCCCTCAGCCGCGGCGGCCACTGCCGACCGACTCCTCGAAACGCTCGGCCTCACCGAGTCTCAGTCACAGCCCGCGGGGA
>CAXMPS010000058.1:0-2053 GCA_964194995.1 uncultured Gammaproteobacteria bacterium
ATGGCTGGCCGGAGGCGTCACCAGCAGTTCATCCAGTGCAGTGGCAATGAGATCAGGCTCGACTGTCATACTCAGATAGGCATGACCGCTGGCGTGCGGATCCCACGCATTGCTTCCGCCTGCATGGACCTCGATGCGCCCCGAGCACGTATCGAAGAATCCGTCCGGTCCACGCACGGCATACCAGACAGCGGTGAGGTCCCAGCTCTTCCGGTCATCCCCTCCGGTGTACAGCCGATACGCCTCGCGGACGGGGTTGTCCTCGGGGACGGCACTCTGGAGCACACCACCGGTCTTGACTACTGAGCCCACTTCAAAACCTGAGAACACGATCGGAGTCGGCCAGAGAGCCGTCGTGATGATCGATGCGCGCAGGTCTTTGATGAGGTTGTGTTCGGCTCCAAAGCGATGCTGATCGGAATTTGGGAACTGCCCCGCCATAGCGACCCAGAGCTTGACCTTTTCGGCGACCAGATCTGCCCCCTTCAGCGGGCTGAACTCATCGGGCCCGGAGAGGAGGAGGTCGTCGAGATTGCTCGTGGAGCCGACACTGACGATCGTGACCGATTTGTCTGGCTGCGCCGCCAGCAGCTGCCTGTAGAGACTGGTGGCGGTCGGATTGTGCACCGCTTCGCTCTCGAAGGATGATGCGATCTGTGCGGTGTATCGCGTCGGAAGCGAAAGGACCGACGGATCGGGCAGGCCGATGAGGATGTTGGGACGTCCGTAGTAGGTATTGACGACGTCGACCGCACGAGGGCGGTCGAACTCTTCTGACGTCGACAGCATGACCCCAAGAATCTCCGCCTCGCCTACATCCGCCATCGCGTGGAGAATGGCGAGAGCGCCAACGTCATCGACATCGGGACCAAAGTCCGTGTCGAAGATGATGGGCACCGGACCGCCCTTCCCCGAAGTCAGCGACTCAGCGGGCTCCCCACACCGCAACGGATCCGACAGCTCCTCCAATGGAATAGCTGCGACAAACCGGCTTCTACGCACGTCTGATCCACGAACCGGGCTCCTATGCGAGAGATTCGCCTCATTCTTCTCGCTATGGGCCGGCGTGGGCATCGCCGCGATAAGGACGAGCCCAACCGCGACCGCGAGAAAGGTTGATACGAGAGGGGTTCTGGCCCTGCTAAGCATCTGTGAGTTGGGAACGGGCGCTGCTTGAGGGTCATTACCACGTTATGTGGTTGTTTTGTGACTCTGCGTGGCTACCAAGGAGGCACCAGGGGAGCGACAGCGCCGGCAGAGGGGGTTTCGGTGAATCGCCTAGGAAACTGATTGATTTATGTCAGTGGTAGGGTTTAGTATGGGAACATATGTTCGATACTGAGATCTATGTGACGATCCCACCCAACCTGGATGACCTCGAAGCCGGCCCCGAGTTGGGTGGCGTGTTGGCGTGTATTGACGTCATCGACGTCGCACCCGAGGACCGGATCACCATATTGCGTAGCGAGCAACGTATGGAGTCCTACTACCAGGCACGCAAATACCACACCATGGCAGCCGTCGTAGCCGTCATGGAAGACGTCCTCCCTGAATACCGGTTCGAATCCGCCGCAGCAGAAATCGGTACCGCCCTGCGCCTCACCCGCCAGGCGAGCGACATCGAAGTCGCCTTCGCCCTCGAACTCGAACGCCGCCTCCCCACCGTGTGGGAAGCGCTGGTCCGAGGCACCATCGACCTACGCCGCGCCAAAACCTTCTCCCGGTGCACCGCCCATCTCGAAGACCGAGCAGCACGCACGGTGGTGGAGCGGGTCATCGACCACGCCGGACGACTCACCACGGGCCAGTTGAAGACCCGGTTGGATCGGATAGCGATGGAGATCGACCCCGCAGCCGCCGCCGACCGGTACCAGCATCGGGTCAAGGACCGGCGCATGGTGCTCGAAGCCACCGATGCAGGCACGGCGAACCTGTTGGGTCTCGACCTGGTCGTCGACCGTGCCGTCCTAGCATCGCGACGGGTGAACCAGATCGCTTTGAGTCTCAACACCAAAGACGAGACCCGGACCATGGACCAGTTACGTGCCGACGT
>CAXMPS010000059.1:0-4072 GCA_964194995.1 uncultured Gammaproteobacteria bacterium
TGTCCGATCATGAAGATCTCTCCTCCTGGCGCTAGCCAACCACGGCTTCGCTTCACCATCGACCCGAACTCTTCGGGAAGCAGGTGCAGATAAGCGATGAGGACCAGATCCACCGTTTGGTCGGGCTCCCAGGTGAGAACATCTGCGACGACAAAGTCCACTTCGTCGCTTCGCTCTTCTCCTCTCGCGACCGCTTCGGAGGAGAAATCGACCGAAGACATCTTCCAACCCCGCTTCGCTAGCCAGATGGCGTTGCGACCCTCGCCACCCGCGACGTCGATCCCGGTGCCCGGTTCCGCCGGGCCCAATCGATCGGCCACGAAGAGGTTGGGCCCGGCCGACCAGAGATGATCGGTCGATTGATACCGCTCGTCCCAGGCAAAGGCATCCACCTAGTGGCCCGTCACTAGCCGAACTCGATTCCCTGAGCGAGAGGAAGGTCGTCGCCCCAATTGATGGTGGTCGTCTGGCGTCGCATGTACGCCTTCCATGCATCGGAGCCTGCCTCGCGACCTCCTCCGGTCTCCTTCTCGCCGCCGAAGGCGCCACCAATCTCGGCGCCGGAAGTCCCAATATTTACGTTCGCAAGCCCACAGTCCGATCCGACATCACTGAGGAATCGCTCAGCGGTACGGATCGACTCGGTGAATATCGCAGACGACAAACCCTGGGTGACTCCGTTCTGAATGCTGATGGCCTCCTCGAGAGTGTCGAACTCGATGACCCACAAGATCGGGGCGAAGGTCTCCTGCTGGGTGATCGTCGCCTCTTTGGGCACCAGCACGATCGTCGGCTCGACAAAGAAGCCGTTGCGGTCGAGACGATGGCCGCCAGTGACGATCCGGGCACCCTGCTCCATGGCGATCTCGAGGGCCTCCATCATCTGCGTAACCGCGGCTTCGCCTGTGACCGGGCCCATGAGCGTTCCCTCGGCCATGGGGTCACCGATTGGGATTTGCTGGTAGGCCTCCGTTAGACGGCCCACCATCTTGTCGGCGATCGCGGAGTGAACCAGAAGCCGACGGAGGCTGGTGCAGCGCTGTCCTGCGGTCCCGACGGCCGAGAAGAGGCTGGCTCGCACCGCCAGCTCGAGATCGGCGTCGTCCATCACGATGATCGCGTTATTGCCCCCAAGCTCGAGAAGTGACCGACCCATACGTTGGGCTACCGCCGGCCCCACGATGCGACCCATGTTGCACGAACCTGTCGCAGAGATCAGTGGAAGTCGGGTGTCGTGATTCATCTGATTGCCGATTGTCTTTCCATCCCCAACGACAAGATTGAATAGGCCCTCGAACCCGCTACCGGCCATAACCTTCTGTGCAATTTTGGTCACGGCGATAGCCGTGAGCGGAGTGCGTTCGGACGGCTTCCAGACGATGGTGTCGCCGCATACAGCAGCGATGGCCGAATTCCACGACCAAACAGCCACCGGGAAGTTGAAGGCGGAAATCACGCCAACCGGACCCAACGGATGCCAGTGCTCATACATGCGATGATTGGGTCGCTCCGACGCCATCGTGTTTCCGTAAAGCTGCCGCGAAAGCCCTACCGCGAAATCGCAGATGTCGACCATCTCCTGGACCTCACCAACACCCTCCAGGAGGATCTTGCCCATCTCCAAGGTGACCAGAGCTCCCAAAGGCTCGATGTTCTCCCGCAGGGCATCGCCGAGGGCCCTGACATACTCACCGCGCTTCGGTGCGGGCAGCAGGCGCCAACGCTCAAACGTTTCAACCGAGCTCTCCATCACCCGTTCGTAGTCGTCCAGCGACGCCATGGTCACCGCCGCCAGGGTTTCTCCCGTGGTCGGGTTTATGACTTCGATTCTCTCGCCGGTCGCGGCAAACCACTCACCGGCGAATACGCCTGAGTTGTCCTCGCTCAGGCCGAGTGCTTTGAAGATCTCAGAAGTGCTCATCTAGCTGCCACCACCTCGACTTCAACCAGGAATCCGCCGGGAAGGGCACCCGCCTGGATGGCCGATCGCGCGGGCGTATTATCTGTGAAGTAGGAGCCATAGATCTCATTCACCGCCGGGTAGTCCGCCATGTCGGCCAGAAACACGGTCGTCTTGACGATGTCGTCGTAACCCAGCCCGAGGTCGCCAAGCACGGCACCGATGTTCTTCATCACCTGATGGGCCTGTTTAGCGACGTTGTCGGGAGAACGACCTCCCGTCTCAGGGATTAGGGCCACCTGGCCACTGAGAAACACCAGGCCGCCGGCTTCGGTTGCGATCGAGTAAGGGCCTACCGCATCGGGCGCGGAGGGCGTATTTGGAACGGTTTTAGGCAAGAGAAGCTCCTTGAGATCCAACCCGCTGAGAGTAACTGATTCGGAAAGGCACCAAGCTGGCCCGTATCAAACAACCTGCCATCAAGGTCGGAATAAAGGGGACCCGGGCTAGCCCGGGTCCCCTTCATTCCAAACACGGTGTGCTTCAGGCGAGCAGCTTCGCCTTTGCGGTGTTGAACTCCTCGTCCGAAATATGTCCGCTCTCTTTGAGATCGGCCAGTTTGGCGATCTCGTCGGCCGAGCCGCCACCGCCGGCGACAGACTTGATGTAGTCATCCTGGGCCTTCTGCTTCTTCATACCGCGCTCAGCCATGCTGCCGCCGCGTGCGATGAGATAGACGAGAATGCCCAACCAGGGGAGGATCACCACGAAGAAGGTCCATCCGGCCTTCGACCCGCCGCTGGCATCGGGGTCCGTCCAAAGGTCGGATAGGACCATGATGAACAGCCAAAAGAACATCATGAACACAAAGAGGGCGAGCATCCATAGGATGACGTCCCAGAATCCATCGATCACAAATACCTCCTAGAACTTGCTGAGAGGAGGGGACGATAGCCGGGATCGTCCTAGCGTTTGATTCAGGAGAAGGAGTTCCCGCAGCCGCAGGTACGTTCCACGTTGGGGTTGTTGATGGAAAACCCGGTTTCCATGAGGCCCTCTTTGAAGTCAAGAGTCGAGCCCTTCACCATCTCGGCACTCTGGGGATCGACCACGACCTTCACGCCATCGAAAACCTCGACGAGGTCGTCATCATCGACCTGGCTGTCGAAGTACATTTCGTACGAGAAACCGCTACAACCGCCGGGACGGACCGCCATCCGAAGGGCGAGGTCCGTTTCGGACTCGGCCTCAATCATCTCCCGTACCTTGACGACGGCAAGGTCGGTCAAGGTGACGGTCTTATCGGGTTGGGTCGACTTGATACTGAGGATTTGAGTCATGTTGTCCCTGATGGCTGGCTCCAATGATAGCCGCAATCTCGACAACCACCATTGCCACAACGGCAACTACAGCCAAACGGTGGGCTCGCGACAAAGCCGGGGGAACAGCCCCAACCTCGTCCGTCCCCACGATCACCGGAACCGGTGGTTCCGATTCGACCTGTATACGGCGGTAGTGCAAATTATCATTGGCGAGGATGGTCACTCGAGATGATGTTCTCAAGACACTCGAAGGAGTGCAGGACCCGGAGTTGGGCGGAAACGTTGTTGAACTCGGGATGATCTCGCACGTCCGGGTCGACGGCTCCACCGTTGATGTAGGACTGGCGCTCACCGTCGCCGAGTGCCCCCTCAGGAACCAGATCGAAGGCGACACGCTGCGTCGGGTTCGCGCCCTGCCGGGTGTCGACGATGTCAACCTTCACACCACCGCCATGACGAAGAAGCAGCGGGCCGGGCTGATGTCGGTTGCCCGACGCAAAGTGAGGGAGAACGCCGAGCCAACCCAAGTCTCCCCGATCACACGTGTGGTCGCGGTGAGCTCCGGCAAGGGTGGGGTGGGCAAGTCATCGGTGTCGGTCAATCTGGCGGTCGCCTTGGCGAGGGAGAATTTCAAGGTAGGTCTCCTCGATGCCGACATTTGGGGCTTCTCCACGCCGAGAATGCTCGGCGCCGACGACCGCCTCCTTGCGGATGACGACACTCGATTGATCCACCCGGTTGAGGTTCAAGGAGTCAAGCTGGTCTCCACAGGATTGATCATCGATTCGGAGGAGACCGCTCTGATGTGGCGAGGTCTGATGCTGTCCAAAGCGCTGGAACAGTTCCTCCA
>CAXMPS010000060.1:0-1249 GCA_964194995.1 uncultured Gammaproteobacteria bacterium
CCCGGCGCGGGACACAGGTCATCTTCGAGCTCTTCCACCTTCGCCCCAAATAGCCGCAGCATCGTCTTCTTCTCCACCGGGATCGCGCTCGATAAGGGAGTGGTCAGAGAGTATTGATTGGCGTTGGCGATCATCGCCAGACCTAGGCCCGTATTGCCCGAAGTGGGCTCGACGAGGTGCTGACCGGGCTGGATCGTTTCATCGGCCTCCGCCTCGCTCAACATTCTGGAGGCAATACGGTCCTTCACCGAGCCGAATGGGTTGTACCACTCGAGCTTGGCGAACACTTCAGTGTGGTCAAAGCCGGGCACGTGGTTCAAACGGACCAGAGGGGTGGGGTTGTCGACATCAGGCAGCAACCCGAAGATCGACTCGTGGACACGCAGGGTGTCTCTCATGCCATCCGACTCCTCAATCGAAGAAGAGAATTAACACTACCGCCGTAGGGCAAATAGTAGATACTGGCCATACCGGTACTATTTGGTCATGTCCGGACCACCGGTGCTCAAGTCGCGTGGACTGCTCGGCCATACCCGGGCGTTTGCTGAAGACCCGTTGGGCATGTTCTTGCGTCTCCTCGACACGTTTCCGAACGAGGAGGTGGTCAGGCTCCGTTTTGGTCCGTTTATGGACTATGCCGTGACCGGGGCCGACGCTGCCCGGCAGCTCATGTTGGGAGGTCATGACAACCTGGTGAGACCCTGGTTCTTCAACCGGGTATTCAAAGAGATGTCCGGGCTTAACTTGTTCACAGCCAACGGGGAAGAGTGGTCGAAGCGCCGGAAGATGATCGGACCGGCCTTTCACAGTGCCGAGATCGCGGGGATGGCCGACACGATGGTGTCCATCGCGGAGCGGGTCGCTCGTTCCTGGGATGCAGGGGATCGGATCGATCTGAGAGAGGAGATGACCTCACTCACACTCGAGGTGGCCGGCCGGGCCCTGTTTGGGGTCGACGTGACGGCGGAAGACCGCGGTCACCAGCTAGCCCTGGCATTCGAGGGCATGATCCAATGGACCAACCATCGGGTGGAGCGCTTCATATCAGAGCCGGTGTGGGCGCCTACGTCGCGGGCCGTCCGAGCTCGGCGAGCGATTGGAGTCATTGACAGGATCGCCGGGGAAACGGTTGCAGAGAGAAGGGAGCGGGGCGGGGAGCATCACGACCTTCTCCAGCTTCTTCTCGACTCACGCGATGCCGAGACAGGTGAGCCTCTCAGCGATCGCGAGGTGGTATCGGAAGCCAAAG
>CAXMPS010000061.1:0-3587 GCA_964194995.1 uncultured Gammaproteobacteria bacterium
CCGAGAGGGGCAAATACAAGTTCACTGGTACCGGACACATAGGCTACGTGCTCCGTGTTGAGATGTCGCGAGGCAAGGCGGTGACAATCAACACCGTGGAGGGGAACTCCAGCAACCGTGTCAAACTCGGCAAACGCAAACTCTCGGACAGTTCCATCGTCGGGTTCATAAACAACTACGGAACGGAAGAGCAACCCACCAACTGGCAAAAGGGTCTCGTGTCAGCGACCGACACGTCGGGCACGGCCACGAGATAAAGACTCGGATCGAGACCATTGGCAAAGGGAGTGGCTGGATGCCGTACAAGGTCTCATCCCATACAGTGATGGAGTATGCGAAGGAGCACCGGCTGATGCGATGCCTGGTCATGTGAGTTCACCCGCGTGACCGACCCCGACCGACTGAGAGTCTTAGATGTCTCGCACGGCACCTCGACAGAACCGACCCCTCCCCGAGAATAGCCGCGGGGAGACTTGAAAGGAGTCATATGGATCTCTCCGGAACACTCGACGTTGTCATCGGTTTGCTCTTCATCTTCATGGTTTTCAGCCTGGTAGTTTCGGGTATCTACGAGAGCGGAGCCCGTCTGCTCGAAAGTCGATCGCGATTGCTTTGGAGGTCCCTCCGCCAGTTGTTGGACGGTGATACCGCCGGTGGATTCGACAGACGACCAGATCTGGGAACGGAGGCAGGAACCGAACTCACCGACAAACTTTATGCCCATCCGATCATCCAATCACTCGAAGAGCCTCGCAAGACCGGGGATCTCTTCACGAAGACCCGGCTCAGCCACATCCCACCGACTGACTTCGGACGGGCACTCATAGACGTCTTGTTGCCTGCTGGAACAAACGCCACGAGCGTTGACGCCGTACGCGCAGCCGTCAACGACTCAGAAATCGACGACTCGGTCAAGCGATCGATCTTGCCGATTGCCAGCGACGCCGCCGCGAGCCTTGACAATGTGCGCGAAGAAGTCGGGAAGTGGTTTGACAGCCGGATGGCTTTCGCCTCCCAGATCTACAAGCGGAATACTCGCTGGATAATGGTCGTTCTCGGCTTCGCCGTCGCGGCCGGGTTCAATGTCAGTGTGATTGACGCAGCCGAAGAGCTCTACCGAGATGACGCTTTGCGGGCCGTCGTTGCGGAACAGGCGGTCTCAGTAGTGGAGGCCTGTTCACCTGAAAAGGACCAGCCCGTGGATCAAGATGCTGTTTCGGAATGTGCACGCGCGGAAGTCGACAAGATCGACCAGGGATTGATCCTCCCTATCGGATGGACCGAGGGTCGGAACGACATCGATGGTTGGCACATCTTGGGGTGGCTCGTCGCCGCCATCGCTCTCGCACAGGGAGCGCCCTTTTGGTTCGACCTCCTACGAAAGACGAGCAGCGTTCGCAAGTAAAGGTTGGAGCCTGAGCTGTGCTCCCGTCAGGTCTTGGGGCGGGAAGCTGAGCGGCTCGCTTCCGCCTGACTGGTCAGCGGACTAGCAGCAAAGAGGTCAGCCGGCAAAGTGCGCCTATGCGGCCCAGGTCAACCGGGATTGGGGTCGATCGTGAGGGCGAGCCAGATCGATGCGACCAGAAGTGTTGGGCCGATCAGGTAGAGCATTACCGTTGCCGCCACCCGTCGCGCGTCTCGTCGTGCACGTAACGCCCTACGAATCATCACGATCAGCAAGAAAGCCACCACAAAGACAACGACGACGACCGCCAGCCCAAGAGGGCGCGTCGGGTTCTCGGTCGGCTCGCCTTCGGCCGGGAATAGAACACAGCTCTGGATCGACATGAGAATCGTGAAGGCCAAAAATCCGAAGAAGGCGGTCCACGTGTAGAGCAGGGCGCCACCAGTTCTGGCCGTAACTGTTCGCACGGTCAAGTCATCCTTGAGAGCCCGGGCGAGCCGATCGAGTTCATCACCCAGGTCCTCTGAGCTGGCGACCAAAGCGTTTACCTCACACAGTGGCCTCAGATCAAGAGGCAATTCGTCCTTTCTCGGCATCGAAGCACCATCAACGAGCACCGGGATCACAGCCACGCCTGAAGCCAGGGCCTGGGATATTTCGCGACGGACGTTGTCGTTGTCGTTGAATAAACGCAGGTTCCCCTCACGGTCCCGAGCATCGATCCAGTCGGGTCCGATGATAGGGACGAATGCGTCGATCTTTGCCAGGCGATCGTCGATGACGTCCTTCCATCGGCCGCCAAGCTCAATGTCATCGATGTCAAGGAAGACTTGGCGGTGTCCGAACTTGCGGCCGAGCACCTCGGCGACCCGGATTGCCTCTTCTCTGCTGTCGTCGCGGCGGTAGCATATGAAGACACCGGGCATCCCACACAACCCTACCCGAAGGGCTTCGCCGATAGTGGGGCCTTCCCCCCACTCGGCGGCTGGTCGTGCCCTGGCGTTATGGCGACCAGCAGCCCTCAATCGTCACCGTCGGGCAGATGCTCGAAGGCCTCACGAACCAGTGCCCTGTCATAGGCTCCGGGTTGGAGCTTGGCCATCAGACGAAGGGCCTGGGTCCAGGTCGACGCATGGGAATCGACCGATTCCGGCGTCATCGCTACCGCTGCCTCATAGAGACGCCCGGCGTTGGTGTAGTCGCCCTGGATGAGGAAAACTTCGCCCACTGTGGCCGTTGCCCAGTAGTCACCGGGGGTTGGCTCGGTACCCACGATCTCCTGAACTCGGCGGGCGTAGTCCGAGGCCGCCTCGAGCTCTCTGGGGTCTCCCAACAAGACGCTCTTGGCGGCGGCGTTGATACCCGTGTAGTAGTCGTCTCTGGCTCCTTCGAAGGCCTCTACATAGAGGTCGCGTGAACGACGGAGATGTCTGGGATCACCCGAGTCTGCATACCGGTCCATCCAGGTGCGTCCGTAAATGCCAAGGGTCTCTGGATCCCGTTCGTTGCTGGCATAAA
Source organism: uncultured Gammaproteobacteria bacterium (assembly GCA_964194995.1). Lineage (GTDB taxonomy): Bacteria > Actinomycetota > Acidimicrobiia > Spongiisociales > ZC4RG35 > JACZUI01. Next base: position 2,924 of record CAXMPS010000061.1, read on the forward strand.
GCTGGCCGAGGATTGTCTGGGCATCGCCGAGATCGCCGTCCTCACCCCGTCTCGCCAGGGCAAGCGCATGTAGCTGCTTGGGGCGGATCGCACCGGGAAACTGGGTCTCCATTTCGGTCAACATCGCCATTGCTTCGTCTCGTTTGCCGATACTCACGAGACCCTCCGCAGCCTTGCTTCCCAGAGCCGACGAGGTCTGCCATGGAAGACCGCCCTCCTGAAACAGACTCACCAGTCGGTCTCCATCACCATTGAGAATGGCAGCGTCCACGGATGCCGTGGCACGACGGGACGCCTCGTCCTGCTCACTGGCGAAACGGGCAGCCTCCTCGCTCAGGGCCTCGCCGGCAACAGAGTGCAGGAGGCGAAGCAGCTCGCCTCCGTTAGGCCCGTCGGGGTATGCGCTGAAGTCGAGGAAGACACGACTTCTGGCAAACAGGGGCAGCTCGGACTCATCGAGCCGCACCGGGACAAACTGGAATCCTTGCTTGGAGGTCGCCATCGACTCCATGGCTTCGTACTCGCGACGCACCCATTCTGAATCCGCAGTTGCCGACGACCACACCAGAACGCCCGTCTGGCTCTTGGTGAGCCCCTCCTCGAGGGTTCTGGTCAGTTGATCACCGGCCTTCAACGCCACCTGGTCGAGGAACACGGTGTGGCC
>CAXMPS010000062.1:0-17940 GCA_964194995.1 uncultured Gammaproteobacteria bacterium
TCTATCTCCACTATTCGGACGGCGACGGTGACACCGTGGTGTCAGAGTTCCGGTTCGATTCTCCGACCGTGGCCGACATAGATAGTGAGCGGATCCTCCTCAGGGTTGACCAGCCTGCCGGCAACCACAACGGGGGGATGATCCAACTGATCGGAGACACCCTGTATGTAGGACTGGGGGACGGCGGCGGGGCCGGCGACGGCTTTGGCAACGGCCAGAACACCGACACATTGCTTGGCGGGATTGTCACCCTCTCGATAGTGGGTGACCCAGACCCGACCCTGTTCGCCTATGGACTGAGGAATCCGTGGCGATTCTGGATCGAAGACGACCTCATCTATATCGCCGACGTGGGCCAGAACATATACGAGGAGGTGTCGGTTGCGGCCTTTGTCGCCGACATCAACTACGGCTGGCCGATTACCGAGGGGCTGCATTGCTTCAGTCCGAGCTCTGGCTGCGACCCGTCCGGGACCGTTCTCCCGGTGGTCGAGGTGAGTCACAGCGACGCCGGTAGCTGCTCCATAACCGGCGGAGTGGTGTATCGGGGACAGCTCATCCCCGAGCTCGACGGGTTCTACCTGTACTCCGACTACTGCAGTGGGTACCTACGAAGTTTCCGGTTCGAGGATGGTGAAGCGGTGGATCAGCGCGACTGGACCGAAGACGTCGGCGTGCCGGGCCAGGTGACCGGTTTTGGAGTCGATGGTGGCGGCGAGGTGTACGTGACAACAACTGACGCTCTCCTCCGGCTGGTGGCTATCCGCTGACAGCGGTGCGATAGGCTGCGGCGATGGCGACTCTCTTCACCCGGATCATCGATGGAGAGATCCCCGGCACCTTCGTTTGGCGTGATCCCCAGTGTGTCGCCTTCATGTCGATCAATCCGTTGCGGGCAGGCCACACCCTGGTCGTTCCGAGGATGGAGGTCGATCATTGGGTCGATTGCCCGCCCGACTTGCGGAACCATCTTTTTGGTGTCTCCCAGGATCTCTCCAGGGCCATCATGGAGGTCTATCGGCCGACGAAAGTCGGTCTGATGATCGCGGGTCTCGAGGTACCACACCTTCACATCCACCTGGTTCCGATGGACGGCGTGAGTGACCTCGACTTCGCCAACGCGGCAGCGTCGGTTTCTCAGGAGGAATTGGAGGAGTCGGCCGGATCGATCCGGTCCACGCTGAGCTCATTGGGCATCGAGGGAGCATCCGAGTAAGTGGAGATAGTTCTCGGCGGCATCTCAGCTCTTTTCTATGGGGTGGCCGACTTCCTCGGCGGCGAAGGAGCGAAACGTGCCCCGGCGGCATCGGTGGTTCTCTGGGCCGGAGTAATCAGCTTTCCCCTGCTTACGGCATTGGCGCTCGTAGTTGGAGGCGATGCGATCTTGGGCGACTTCGTTCTCGGCGCTGCCGCCGGGGTATTTGGTGCTTTCGGGCTGGTTGCACTCTTTGCCGGGCTCGGTCGCGGTCAAGCCGCTGCGGTGGCCCCTGTATCGGCAGCATTGGCCGCGATGATTCCGGTATTCGTGGGTGTCATCGACGGAGAGCGGCCTTCGTCTCTGGCGTGGGCAGGTATTTTGGTCGGGATACCGGCGATCATGCTCTGCTCCTCGGTTGCAGACACCGGCGACGTCAGGGCAGGTGGGCTTTTCTACGGAGTCGCCGCCGGGGTGGGCTTCGGCACATTCACGGCCCTGATCCGATTCACGACGCCCGAGTCGAACCTTCTTCCTCTCATAGCCTCGCGAGGCGCCACCATGGTGCTCATCATCGGTCTTGGGGTGTTTGGGATATGGAGGGTGGTCGGGTTCGGTCAGGTGCCGAAGGGCATCGTTGCGACCAATGGCATCTTCGATGTGACCGCGAACGTGACTCTGCTTCTCGCTCTCAGGGCAGGTTCGCTTGCCCTGGCAGCCGTGGCAGCTGCCTTCTACCCGGCTGTCACAGTTCTCATGGCAAGGGTCATCAACGCCGAACACCTTCGCAAGCGTCAGATTGTGGGCCTGGTTCTTACCCTCGGCGCCCTTGCCGCCATCGCATTGGGGTGAGCTGCCGAGATCATCCGCTCGCCTTCTCGTAGTCGCCAATGGTCGACTCGAGGTATCTCATCGCCTGGGAATAGCCGGACAGGGCCTGACCGGTGGTGTAGGCGAGCACCCGGCTCAGCCACAAGCGAAAAGCGAGTGATTCCCATGCGAAATTTCCGAGCCGAAAATTGTCGATGAGGTAGGCGAGGGTTTCAAACCAGAGGTCGGCGTCCATGAAGGCGAAGTTGGGGATCACTCGGTTCTCGAGAAATGGCGCTCCAACATTGTCGGGAAGTCCCGAGGCCAGTTCCGCTTCGTTGGGTGTCCAGTTTGAAGTGAGCAGGCGCAGTGAGCCCTCCACGTCGTAGGCGATTGTGCTTTTGAGATCGGGGGGCACCCTTGTCGGGCGATCAGAACCGTGTGGCACCCTGGGGCCGGGTGCCGGGCGTCCTTGCAGCGACGCTACGGCGTCCAGACACTCCAACGACATGGTCCGGATGTCATCCAGCGATCCGTAGAGGGCGTGGCGCTTTCCGTCTTGCACGTGATGTTCATAAACGCCAGATTCGAGAACCGAGGTCTCGTAGGTGATCAGCGTGTCGATTCCCCAATCGGACCGATCCGCGACCGTCGGTGAGTCGGCTAGTGCCAGCAGGGCAGGCCTGGTGAGAAGAAGTTCCCCCCCGAGCGGTTGGTTCAGCCTGGGAAGGAATGTCCCAGGAAACGCGATCGCCATTGCCGGCCGGGTGATCATCCAGGTGATCATGGCGTCGGTCGAGGCGCGGGGGAATCTGTGGCGAATCACTCCGAAACCTTTGTTCGCACCGGACTCGGCGCCATCGATCCACGACTCGTCGAAGTTGGTGATGTCGGCGTCATAGAAGTGGACTCGCTCCCATCCCCTTTCCGCTGCCCGGCGGATGGCCGTGTTCATGGCGTCTCCCTTTCCTGGGCGCAAAGATCCGATCCGCTGCTGCAACACGATCTCGATCGAGGTCGACGTCTCATCCGAGATGGCCCTGGTGGCGGCGAGGAGGGAGTTGGCGATGGAGTCTTCGTCGGCTGCCACCGCCCAGACTTCTTCGACGACACGGTGACGGGCTGCGGTCCGAATGTTGTTGGCGACCAATGACGCCGGCTCGTCTTTGAAGGGAAAGACGACAAGGCTCACCTCTCAAGCCTACCGAATCCGAATTTCCGTTCTGCGAGTGGAAAGGAGGCTTGGACCCTGTCTTCAACTCACAGGAGGGTTCCGGATCAGGCGGGGCCCGGATTCGTCACAGCCGCCGTCTACTCTCGCCGGCATGGATGAAATGGTGGGTCGCGTTCTCGGCACGGTGGACGCCACGCCGCTCGAGTTCTGGGTGGGCGTGGCCGAAGGCGAGTATCTCGAACTCGACGATGTCGTCGCCTTGGAACGCATTCTTCCCACGGGAGAGGTCGTCAAGCTGTTTGGGACGGTTAGCCAGGTCCGGGCTAGACACGAGGGCGCCCGATTCGACTCCGACGTCTTCCTGATCGAAGACGGGGTGCTCCCGGCCGAGGTCATCGAGGCCGCTCAGGTGATCGTCACCCGGGTCGAGCCGGAGATCTTTGTCCCCCCGCGGCCGGGCCACCCGGTGCGCCGAGCCCGAGGTGATGAGCGAGACCAGGCGCTGTTCTTTGATCGGATGGAGCGAAAGTTTCCGGTTGGCTCGACCCGGAGCGGCGAACCCCTCTACGCCAACTTCGAGTTCCTCAATGGCCAGCGAGGGGCCCATGTCAGTATCTCCGGAGTTTCGGGAGTGGCGACTAAAACGAGCTACGCGACATTTCTCCTTCACTCTCTTTTCAACTCTGGAGTGCTTGGAGCGGCCGTGGTCAATACCAAGGCTCTCATTTTCAACGTCAAGGGTGAAGACCTGCTCCACATCGATCGGCCGAACCTCCATCTAGACGATGATGAGCGGCTCGGATATGCGGTCCTTGATCTTCCGGCCGGGCCCTTTGAGTCGGTTGGGCTGTACGCCCCGCCGCGCCGGGGCTCGAAAAGCGGTGTGGCCGATGTCAGCTCTCGCTCGGACATCACATCCTTCTTCTGGACGCTTGAGGAGTTCTGTCGTGAGGACCTGATGCTTTTTCTCTTCGCCGACGCCGAAGACGAACGAGCCCAATACACGATGGTGGTATTCAATGTGATGGCGCAGCTTCGGAATGCCGAGGGCGCCGATGGGGGAGCAGTGCGCATCGAGGGCGAGACGGTCCGGACGTTCCGTGATTTGGTCGATCTGATCATCAGAAAGGTGCAGGAGGACGACTCCCGCCATGATTGGGCGGGCCCAAACATCGGCCTCGGTACCGTCAACGCTTTCGTGAGACGCCTTCAGGGCGCGGTGCGGCACGTCGACCGGCTGATCCGGGGCGATATCCCGAGCCCGGACAGGCACCGGATCGAGACGAGTGGCCACCAGGTGACCGTGGTCGATCTGCACAACCTCAACGACCGCGCCAAGCGTTTCGTCGTGGGTGTGACTGTGCGCCGAACCTTCGATGAGAAAGAAAAAGCCGGCCAATCGGACGAGCTCCTGTTCCTGGTTCTCGACGAACTGAACAAGTACGCGCCCCGCGAGGGAGCCAGCCCGATAAAGGAGGTTCTCCTCGATGTCGCCGAAAGGGGCCGTTCACTCGGAATCATCCTGATCGGAGCCCAGCAAACGGCCTCTGAGGTGGAGCGGCGCATCATCGCCAATTCCTCGATTCGGGTCGTGGGACGGCTCGACTCTGCCGAAGCGTCACGTGAGGAGTACGGGTTTCTGCCGGCCGCCCAGAGGCAGAGAGCGACGATACTCAAACCCGGCACAATGCTCCTTGCCCAGCCCGAGATTCCCGTTCCATTGGTTCTCCAGTTTCCTTTTCCCGCGTGGGCGACCAGAGCCTCGGAGGCGGCCACCGACCTGGCCGGAGCCGGGCCGGACGATCCCTTCGACGACCTTTAGGAGTCTGCTGGTTCGGCATCGGCAAATCTGTCGGGGACGGCCTCTACGATCGGCCTTGATGGAAGTCAGAAGGATCCATTGAGGCTGCTGCACACATCCGACTGGCATGTGGGCCGCAAGATCCGCGGCCGCAGCCGTGCCGAGGAGCAGAAGGCGGTCCTCTCTGAAATCGCTGCAATGGCCGGCACGGAATCGGTGGACATCTCCGTGGTTTCAGGCGATCTCTTTGATGTGTCGTCGCCGTCCTCAGACGACGAACGACTGGTATATCGGGCCCTACTCGATCTGGCCGAGGTCGCTCCGGTTGCGATAATCGCGGGCAATCACGACGGGCCGAGTCGTCTCGAGGCGGTTAGGCCTCTGCTGGAGCTTGGCCGAATTGTGGTCGTTGCAGCACCCCGTCGTCCGGAAGACGGCGGCGTGGTCAGATTCGACGATATTGGCCTCAAGCTTGCCCTTCTTCCTTTTGTCTCGCATCGATCCATGGTCAAGGTGAGCGAGATCATGAATCTCGATCCTGATCAGCACCATCAGAGTTACGAGGCCAGGATGCGCCGGGTGATCGAGTCGCTCACGGCCACCATGGGGACCGACACGGTCAATGTCCTTGCCGGTCATCTCACGGCGTTTGGCGGCGCGGTCGGCGGTGGCGAACGCGACTCGCACATTTTCGGATACGCGGTGCCGCCTCAGGTGTTTCCCGGGAGTCTGACCTACGTTGCGCTCGGGCATCTTCACCGCCAGCAGTCGATCGCTGCTCCCACCCAGGTTTGGTACAGCGGATCTCCGCTCCAACTCGACTTTGGCGAGAAAGACGATGACAAGGGTGTTCTCATTGTTGACGCCGACCCTGGCAAACCGGCCTCGGTTCGCCAGGTCGGGCTCGAATCAGGTGTGCCCCTGATCCAACTCGAAGGAACGCTGGATGAGGTGTTGGCTCAGGCTGGAGAGGTGGAAGGGGCCTACGTCAAGGTATTGCTCGACGAATCTGGGAGGGCGGGTCTCAACGACGAGGTGAGAGAGGCCATTCCCGGCGCCGTTGATGTCATTGTCCGGTCTGTTGCTGAACAGAGGCCGCGACGGTCCGTGGATACGTCGGGCCACAGCCCGACAGAGCTGTTTGAGGAGTATCTCAAGACTCGAGACCTGGTCGACCCCGACCTGGTGGATCTGTTTCGGGAGATCGAGCAGGAGGTGGCGGTTCAATGAGGCCGCTGCGTCTGGAGATGGAGGGCTTTCTCGCCTATCGGAAGCGTGCCGAGGTCGACTTTGCGGACGCCGACCTCTTTGTATTCGCGGGTGCTACCGGTTCGGGCAAGTCGAGTGTCATCGATGCCATGACTTTCGCCCTATATGGAACCATTCCTCGTTTGGGGCACAGGTCGGCGGTGGCGCCGGTGATAAACGCCAGGTCCGACGTTGCCAGGGTGCATTTTGAGTTCTCGATCGACGATCAGATCTATCAGGTTGGGCGTCGGGTCGAACGCACGAAAGGCGGAGCACAGGTCACCGAGGCACGCCTTCAACAAGGAGAGCAGGTTCTGGAATCGGGCCCGAAGGAGGTCACGGGAGCCGTTACGGAGTTGCTGGGGCTCGGCTTTGAACACTTCACCAAGGCGGTCGTTCTGCCCCAAGGCGCCTTCGCAGACTTCTTGACGGATACTCCCAAGGAGAGGCAGAACCTGCTCCGCGCCCTTCTCGACTTGGGGCTCTTCGAGAGAATCAAGGTAGTTGCCAATGAGCGTGCCTCGGTTGCCAAGGGCCGGATGGACACACTCGAAGAGAACCTGGCGAAGCTCGATGTTCCTGGAGCCGAAGAGCTCGCGGCGGCAGAAACGCGTTTGTCCACTCTGGCGGCGGCCTTGAGCGAGCTTCCGGCCCGAGTGGAGAAGGTCGAGTCTCTCAGGTTTGTCAGCGTCGAGGCAGAAAAGCTTCGTCAGGAGTTGGCCTCGCGGCTGGAGATGCTTGGTCATGCTGCCTTGGCAGACGATCTGGTGACGCTGAAGGATCTTGCGGCAGAGTCAAAGGGAAAGCTGGCCGCGCAGAAAGAGGCAGCTGATCGACTGACGGTTAGGCGGGAGGTCCTGGTTGGGGAGGTGGAGACGATGCCCGCCAGAAGCGATCTCGAACGATGGCTCGACGGACGTACCCGTCTGAGCACACTTCACACTGCCAAGGATCGACTCGACCTCGAGGGGCTGACAAGAAAGGTCGCCAAACTCGACAGTCACGTCGCAGAGCTACGCGGTGTGTATGAGATACAGGTGGCTGCCCATGCCGCGCATGGTCTTCGCCAGAACCTCGAGCCTGGCGAGCCATGCCCGGTTTGCGCCAGGGACGTCGTCGAGGTACCCGCCTCCTCCGACGTCGCGGCCTCGACGTCGGAGGAGGAGCGTGGTTTTCTGGAGGCGGAGGAGACGAGAGCCAACACGGCCCGACGCCTCCTCGCGGAAGCTCAGGGTCAGGATCACCAGTTGTCGGAGCGGATCGCCGAGTTGGATGAGCGACTAGCTGAGGCGCCTACCAGTGAGGAGATGACTTCGACGCTGAAAGCGCTTCAAGGCGTGGCTGAAGAGCTCGAGCAGGTGGAGAAGGATCTGTCGATGGTCCGAGGCGAATACGAGAAGCTTCTGGTGTCTTCGGAGTCCGTCGACCAGACCACCAAGGAACTCGGAGTGCGGCTCTATGAGGCGATGGCCGCCGTCACTCGCGAGAATCCACCTGCCCCGTCCGACGATGTCCTGGAGGCCTGGGAGCAGTTCGAGACGTGGCGTGTCGTCAAGGCACAAGTCGTGGAAGCCGATCTGGTTGAGGCGGTGGCGGCGGTCGATCTGTCCCAGGGGACGCTGGCCAAGGCCGAAGTCGAATTGGGCGGCTGGCTTAGCTCGCTGGATGTCGAGCCTGAGGGTTCGTACGGGACCGATCTGGCTTTGGCGGTAGAGCGCAAGCGAACCGAAGTTGCCGCGATGGTGGACACGGTGGAAACCGCGCATACCACGAGCAGGCAGCTCAAAGACGAGTCGAAGCGTGCCCGGGTGGCCTCGGCCCTGGGAAACCATCTGAAGTCCAACAACTTCGAGGCATGGGTCATGGTCGAGGCGCTCGAAGTCCTGGTCGAGGGGGCAAATCGGCTGCTGCTGGACCTTTCGGCAGGCGGTTACTCACTCGAAGTGGAGGGGAACGGCTTCCTTGTCGTGGATCACTACAACGCCGACTTGAGAAGGACCACCAGGTCTCTGTCTGGCGGGGAGGTCTTCCTGGTTTCCCTGGCGCTGGCGTTGTCGCTGGCATCTCAGCTGGCTGATTTGACCGGCTCCTCGACCCGGCTCGAGTCGATATTCCTGGACGAGGGGTTCGGATCCTTGGATCAAGAGTCATTGGATATCGTGGCCTCGGTTTTGGATGAGCTCGTTGATCAGGGGAGGACGGTTGGCATCGTGACCCATGTCAAGGATTTGGCCGAGCGGATCCCGGTGCGGTTCGAGGTGACCAAGGGTCCAGACACCGCCACGATTTCAAGGCGGGCGTCTTGAAGTTCACTGTCGAGTCGTGGGCTCCGGAGTACGGGTCGCCATCAGAAGCTGATCTGATCGATTCATCTGAGAACGTTGATCCCTCTGTCGAGCTGAGTGTCGAAGCATGGCGTCCCCTGACACCTGAGTGCGATCCGGCCGACGACATCCTGTTTATCGATGGCGTGAGGCGGGTCGATGCCAACCTCTGGATCGACCGGAGTGAGCAGTTCCCCGGTTTCGGTCTGGCCGCCACCTTCGCCGCAGGAGCCGTTCGGTGCAACGGTGGGGCGACGGTGGTTGCCGCCGAGGTGCGCCGCGGGGTCTTCACCGGAGTCGATGCCGCCCCAATCGAGACAAGCGTGGGCGTGTACGAGGTGATGAGCACCCGCGGCTCGACACCGGAGGAGCTGTGGTTGGGAATCCAGGAACGCATGGGAGACCTCGAGGGCGAGGTAGCAAGCGGCCAGGCTGACGCGTCTCTGGTCGTGGTCGACGGGCCCTTGTCCCATCGGCGCCACGTCGACAGGGCTATCGGCTACATCAAGACCCAGCATGTCCAATACCTGCCGGACGCGCTCCGGGCGTCGCTGGCCACACTCCCGGTCGGCGCCCGAACCCCGATATTCCTCACTACTACCTCGTGGAGTCGGTTTTCCTGGTATCTGCGATTGTCCAATGCTTCGGGCCCGGCGGGCGGCCTGGTTCGATGTGAGGTGAAGGCTGACATGCCGGTGGCCGATGCGTCCCGGCTTGCCCACCTGGTCACGGCGTCCCTTCCTCGGTTTGCCTCCGCTCGTCACAAAGACCCTCGGGCACCTCAGAACCTCTACCCAATCGGCGGTCTGGAGCGGGAGTTGAGACGACGTCTGGGAGATCGAGAGCTGGCGATGAGGGCTCTGAGATCGGCGGCCGTGCTCTGAGATGAGCGGGCGGGCTCCTAGGGGGTTAGGCCGCGAACCTGCAGGTCGACGGTGTCGACTTGGGCGTAGGCCAGGACCATTTCGTCAAGTTTTTCGGCGATGATGGAGTCGACTTTGACTACCGGGGACGAAATCGGGCTCTCCGAGACCGCGACGTTTGTCGGGTGGATCGGAGGAGCGACTCCAACGGCCACCAGCACCGCCAGGGCGGTGACAGCCATCGCTCCCCCCTGGAGAGCCGCCAAGGCCCTGATCTTGATCGCCCGCAGCCAGCGGTTGAACCTCGTCGGAAGCGAGACGCGCCGTGTTGCGGCGAGCTCATCTCGGAGTCGGGCGTCGAGGCGGTCCACGAACTGATCGAGGTTTATCTCTGCGGGACGGCGAGCCTCAGATTGCATACTCGCCATCCTCCACGGCTCTGCCCGCCAGCGGGGCTGGCGCAATCTGTGATCTGACGGCGCGACGAGCCCGCGAAAGCCGTAGTCGGGCTGCGTTTGGGGTGATTTCCAGTGCCGCAGCGGCCTCCGATGGACTGAGCCCGTCGTAGGCGATCAATTCCAGTACGTCCCTCTCTGCAGTGGTCAGATCGTTGAGGGCTGCCTCCAGCGCCGGTGCCTGCCGGGCGGCGTCGATGGCAGAGGCGATCTCGTTGTCTTCGGCAGCGGTGAATACCGGGAAGGCATTGGAGGCTTTGACTTCGATGCGCCTGTTACCAACGTATTTGCGCCTCTGTTTGGCCAGGAGCCTCCTCGAGATACCAAAGAGCCAGGGAAGAGCCGTATCTGTTTCCGGGACGTAGCGATGGGCAGCCTGAAGTGCTACCAGGAAGCACTCGGCTACCAGGTCGGCGACGTCCTCCGGATTGGCGCACCGACGAACTGCGTATCGGGTGATCGCGTCGACATGCCTGCGAAAGAACTCTGAGTACGCGTCTCTAGAGCCCGCCGACGACGCGGTCAACAGATTGGCGTCAGATCGATCCACCACATCCTGATTATGCCCCAGTCCGTGGAATGCGTGTCAGGAAAACGGAGTCAACCCTGGATTTCGACTCCCTGAGCCCGGACCCGGGTGACGAACGAGTCGAATTCGTCGTCGTTGAGCTTGCGGTCGATGAGGATGTGATATTGGCCGTCGCCCGTCACGAGAACCAAACCGCGTCGGGGTCGCCTCACTATTTCGTCGATCGCGGCCCACTCGATGATGTGCTTTCTAGCAATGCAGCGTCGGACTATCCCGTGGTCGTCGAGGACGATTGAAGTGGCGAAATCAAACAGTACGAACCATCCTGAAACAAGCGAGACAAGGACCAACCCGCCGGCAACCCATCCGGAGACACCGCCGATCCAGACGATCAGCGCCAACGCGAGCAACAGTGGCGGAGTACTGAACGACAGTCCGACACGCAGCTTTGACTCACTCAGCGTCAAGCCGACTCGTTCCGGTTCAAACGTGCCTCTCTTGGTCGAAGAGCGATCTTGGCAGCCCTGAGGTTGGAGAGCACTAACTCTCTCGCCTCGATGCCAGGAGCGCTCCGGCTATCACCAGGCCAACGCCCGCGAGGGCGAGGGGAGCCACGATCTCGTTGCGGAACACGACACCGAGGATCAGTGCTATCACCGGGATCAGATACGTGACGAAGGCCGATCGGGTCGGTCCGACTCGGCCGACCAGGGTCCCCATCATCGCGAAGGCGAGGCCCGTGCCGAGAACTCCCACGGCGAGAGTGGCGACCAGCGACGACCAGGCGAATTCGGATTGGGTGAGACCGTACAGGCCGTAGGGCGTGACCAGGAGTAGCGCGAACAACTGGACCTGCGCCAAGACGGGGATCGACCCGTAACTGTGTTGGAGGGGCGCGACGATGTTGGTGGCGAATCCGTAACAGACAGTTGCCACCAGAATGAGAAGGACGCCTATGGCAACGGTCGTTCCCCCGCTGGATGATGGAAGCGCGATCGCGACCATCCCCGTAAAGCCAATGAACAGCCCTGCCATCTGGAGTCGTCCGGGGAGATGGCGTAACAACACCGAAGCGATGATGGCCGTGAAAATGGGCACGGTTCCGTTGAGCATTCCGGCCACAGACGAGGCGACCCATTGCTGGGCGATGGGAAATATGGTTAGGGGAACCGCGATCCAGATCACGCCGAGGAATCTGACTCGGGGCCGATCCGCGGCCGGGATCGATACCTTCCGCGCCCCTGGAAGTGCCCATATGAACAGCGTGCCGAACGCCACCCGCAACCAGGTCACCAATCCCGGATGGAAGGCGTCGAGCCCGATGGCGATAAAGAGGAATGAGGCTCCCCAGATCGCGCTCACAGACAAGAACAGCGTCCAGTCGGTACCCGAGAACGCATTCCGGTTTGTGCCGTGCGTAGTTGTCAGAAGTCGATTGGCGGTCATTTAGTGGCCCAAGACATCTTGTGTCAGTAATCGGTTGCAGCAGACAAGGGGGCAACCCAAGGCAGCCATCACATAATCCGCCTTCTGGTCAGATCTCCGCTCGTGCGTCCCGTGTCATCAGCTGGAGAACCGCGTCTCGTGGGTGGAGTCCATCGTAGAGCACCATGCCAACATGGCGTGCGATCGGCATCTCGATTTCGTGACTGGCTGCGAGGTCCAACACCGCCTGTGTCGTTTTCACACCTTCGGCAACCATGTTCATCTCGTGGATGACGACGTCCAATGTCTTTCCCTGGGCAAGGCCAAACCCGACCCGGTGATTACGGCTCTTGGCCGACGACGTTGTTGCAATCAGGTCCCCCATTCCCGCCAGGCCTGCGAAGGTTGAAGGACGCCCGCCCATGGCGACGCCGAGCCTGGTGAGCTCGGCAAGCGCTCTCGTCACCAGGGCAGCCCGCGTGTTATCCCCGAACCCCAGTCCATCCGACATCCCCGCGGCGATGGCCATCACATTCTTTAGGGCGCCGCCCAGCTCGCAGCCCACAACGTCATCGTTGGTATACACCCGGAAGCTTGGGCCCATGAACACATCCTGAATCTCGCGGGCCGCCTCCTTGTCGCGAAGCGCCACGACTGCTGCCGTTGGTTGGCCATCGACAATCTCGGAGGCGAGGTTGGGGCCCGTGAGAACTCCGATAAGCGATGGACGGACTCCTGGACACTCCTCAGCGACTATCTGAGTCATTGTCGCCAACGAACGCTGTTCGATCCCCTTGGTAAGTGAGATCACCGGAGTGTGATCGGCAATGCTGTCGGTGAGATTTCCCAGAACCTCACGGAAACCGTGAGACGGAACGGCCATGACCACCGCGTCGGCGCCTTCGACGCACTCAGCGAGGTTGTCGGTCGCTTGCAACTCGGATGGCAGTCGGAAACCAGGCAGGTAGTCGGGGTTCTCATGCCGACTGTTGATGGAATCGGCAAGTTCGAGTCTTCGTGCCCAGATGACCGTTGAGGTGGACCGAGCGGCCAGGGCGGCGGCGGTAGTGCCCCACGACCCTGCTCCGATGACAGCGATTCTCCGCATGGCGGCACGCTAGTGGCCCGTCTCACAAATGATTGCGGCGTCTCTCCCGCCCTCGACGTCGCTCGCTGCGTCCTCCGCCTAGCCGCACGATCAGGTGCGGCTTCGTTGTGCGTCCTTGCGATTCGATCACCGATGCCTCGGAGACACACGAGCACCATTCATGCGTCAGACCACTAGTGGAAGATCTATCTGGACAGAAGAGCTATCAAGTTAGGGCCGGGCGGTTTCTACTCTTCGCGGCGATGAGTCTCGAGATCGGCATTGTCGGGCTTCCCAACGTAGGAAAGTCGACTCTCTTCAACGCCCTCACCGAAGCGGGCATTCTCGCCGCGAACTACCCGTTCGCGACGATTGAACCCAATACGGGCGTCGTCCCCATTCCGGATCCTCGCGTCGAGCGACTTGGTGACCTGTTCGCCTCCAAGAAAGTGGTCCCTGCCACCGTCACGTTTGTCGATATAGCCGGGTTGGTGAAGGGGGCAAGCGAAGGTGAAGGGCTGGGCAACCGATTTCTCGCCAACATCCGCGACGTGAACGCCATTTGCCATGTCGTCCGTGTCTTCGACTCGCCGGCGGTGGCGCATGTCGATGATCGGATGGACCCGGCGTCCGACATCTCCATCATCGAGACCGAGCTAGCGATTGCCGACCTCCAGACAATCGACAGGAGGCTCCCAAGGCTGGAGAAAGAAGCAAGAGTTGACGCCTCTCTCCAGGGCAAAGTCGACCTGATCGGCCATCTGCGCGAGTTGGTGGCAGGTGGCAACATGATCAGCCGCTCGAATTCGCTGATGGCCCGTGAGGCCGAGTTCGCCGACCTCCACCTTCTCACAGCAAAGTCGGTTATCTACGTTTTCAACTGCGGACTCGAGATGCTCGCCGACGCCGACTCGAGGGCGCGACTGGCATCGTTGGTTGCTCCTGCGGAAGCGATATTCCTGGACGCCCAGATCGAGTCTGAGCTTGTCGGGCTCGATAACGCCGAGCGTGCCGGAATGCTGGAGGCAATTGGCCAGCACGAGCCGGGTCTCCACTCAGTGATTAGGGCCGCGTATCGAACGTTAGGTCTTCAGAGTTTCCTCACAGTCGGGGAGAAGGAGGCGCGTGCCTGGACGATTCCCTCCAACGCAACCGCCCCTCAGGCGGCGGGTGTGATCCACACTGACTTCGAACGTGGATTCATCGCGGCGGAAGTAGTCGACTATCCCTTGTTGCTCGACGTCGGATCCTGGGTCACGGCCCGAAGTAAAGGTCTGGTACGGACCGAAGGCAAGGCCTACGTCATGAGGCCAGACGATGTCGTCGAGTTCCGGTTCAACGTGTGATCCCAGAGCCACGTAATATGAAGGTCAGCCGACTACGCCGAGTGGGAGAGTCCCGTTCAACGGGACGCCGAAGGGGCAACACCTCCCGGAAACTCTCAGGCACTTGGACCACTCGATCGAGGCGAAGCTGAAGGAGACAACAGCTGGGAGGGCACGCGACCAGCGAGGAGACGATGCCCAACCCGAACGAGCGCTTTGCGGATCGACACATCGGTCCGCGTCCTGATCAAATCGAGAAGATGCTTTCCACCGTTGGGGCAGCGTCGCTTGACGAGCTAATTGAGGACACGGTCCCCGAGTCGATCTTCGACACTTCGCTTGGCCTTCCTGATGCTCTGTCTGAGAGCGCGGTGATCGAGCGATTGAGGGCTTATGCCGATCGCAACCAGGTGGTTACCAGCCTGATCGGACTTGGGTACCACGACACCATCACCCCACCGGTGATCCAGAGAAACGTTCTGGAGAATCCAGCCTGGTATACGTCGTACACGCCTTACCAGCCCGAGATATCGCAGGGACGACTCGAGGCGCTGCTCAACTTCCAGACCATGGTTTCTGATCTCACCGGGCTCGAAGTGGCGAACTCATCGCTTCTCGATGAGCCAACAGCTGCGGCAGAGGCGATGGCCATGTGCCGGCGGCTCGAACGTAAAGATCGCAACATCTTCTACGTCGACGACGAGTGCCATATTCCCACGATTGCGGTAGTGCGTACCAGAGCAGCGGCGGCAGATATAGAGGTTCGGATGGTCTCAGAAGGCGTCAAACCCAAAGAGGCCTTTGGGATTCTTCTCCAATACCCGGGATCGTCGGGCGGGATCAGCGACCACTCGGAAATCGTCGACCGGATTCACGAGAGCGAAGGTGTCGTCGCGGTTGCGACCGACCTCCTGGCCCTTTCGCTCTTAATGCCTCCCGGTGAGTGGGGAGCCGATATCGCGGTGGGGTCATCCCAAAGATTCGGTGTGTCACTTGGATATGGCGGGCCCCACGCCGGTTTCATCGCGACCAGGGAATCGATGGTGCGAGCTTTGCCGGGACGGTTGGTTGGAGCGACAAAGGACACCGGAGGGCGTCTCGCGTACCGGCTGGCACTCCAAACTCGGGAGCAGCATATTCGTCGTGAGAAGGCCACCTCCAATGTATGCACGGCGCAGGTTCTGCTTGCCGTCATGGCCGGTCTGTATGCCTGCTGGCATGGGTCCGAGGGGATACGGGCAATCGCGTCCGAAGTTCACCACCTGACTTCCCGGCTCGCAGCAACCCTGCAAGCCCACGGGCACTCCCTTGTTGATGACACCTGGTTTGACACTCTGACGATCGAAACCCCCCAGAATGCCAAGCGGGTCATCGCCATCGCTTTGGAAGCGGGGGTCAACCTCGGGCGGATCGATGACGATCACGTCCGGATCGCACTGGACGAGACCACAGACGAAGCGGTGGTTCTCGCCGCTCTGTCGGGGTTCGGGATCGACACCTTGGCGTCCGAAGGCCCGACCGGGATTCCGGAGCCACAGCAGCGCGGAACTGAGTTCATGACCCACCCGGTCTTCAGCGATCACCGCTCAGAACACGAAATGCTCCGGTACCTCCGACGTCTTGCCGACAGGGACATCGCCCTCGACCGATCAATGATTCCCCTGGGATCCTGCACCATGAAACTCAATGCGACGACGGAAATGATTCCCATCACGTGGCCTGAATTCGCGTCGATCCACCCCTACGCGCCGATCGAGCAAGCTACGGGTTATCGGGAGATGATCTCTGACCTGGCTGACGCACTATGCGCAGCTACTGGCTATGACTCGGTGTCTCTCCAGCCCAACGCCGGCTCCCAAGGGGAGTTGGCAGGCTTGCTTGCGATCCGCGCCTATCACAATGCTCGTGGCGACGAGGGCCGTGACGTGTGCCTCATTCCGTCTTCGGCGCACGGGACCAACGCGGCGTCCGCGGTAATGGCAGGCATGCGAATTGTCGTGGTCGCCACAGATGATGACGGCAATGTGGATCTTGGGGATCTTCGCGCCAAGGCCGAGGCAAATGCCGACTCCCTAGCTGCTGCGATGGTCACATATCCCTCCACTCATGGCGTCTTTGAGGAAGAGATCCGGGAGCTCGCGGCGATAATTCACGACAAGGGTGGCCAGGTGTATTTCGATGGAGCGAATCTCAATGCCCTCGTCGGCCTCGCCCGCCCGGCGGACATCGGCGCGGATGTTGGCCACCTCAATTTGCACAAGACGTTCACCATTCCCCACGGTGGCGGCGGACCTGGTGTGGGGCCGGTCGGCGTGAAGGCCCACCTCGCCCCGTTCCTTCCGAACCATCCCTTGGATGATGGGGCGGGCCCGGAAACGGGGGTCGGCCCCATCTCAGGAGCGCCGTTTGGCTCGGCGGGCATCCTGGCCGTCCCCTACGCCTATCTTCTGCTGATGGGGGCCGATGGTCTGAGAGATGCCACCAGAGTCGCCATTCTCTCGGCGAATTATGTCGCCCGCCGGCTCGACCCGTACTTCCCCGTTCTCTATGCCGGCCTGAGGGGTCGCGTTGCTCACGAGTGCATTATCGATCTCCGGCCCATGACCAAGGCCTCGGGTGTGACCGCAGAGGACGTCGCCAAACGCTTGGCCGACTACGGGTTCCACGCTCCGACTCTCGCCTTTCCCGTAGCAGGCACTCTGATGATCGAGCCCACTGAATCGGAGAGTCTCTCTGAACTTGATCGCTTCTGTGAAGCAATGATTGCCATCAGGGCGGAGGCCGACAAGGTCGAGACCGGCGAGTGGCCCCAGGAGGACAACCCCCTGGTAAATGCCCCCCACCCGGCTGCGGATGTAGCCATTGATGATTGGGCTCATCCATACACTCGGGATGTGGCTGCTTTTCCCGCGAATCATCTTCGTTTAGACAAGTACTGGCCGCCGGTGAGCCGCATTGACGGTGTTGGAGGCGATAGGAATCTAATTTGTGCGTGCCCACCCCTGGACGCGTATTCGTGAGCTCTCCCTTGACAAACAGGCGTGGGGTGGGATCGTGACCCGGGCCCGGATAGAATCGTGACTCGGGCGGAGATAGAAAAGAAGCGGTGATCAGGTGAATTTCGCCGGTCAAATAAGGGTTCCAGACTTAGATCACCCGGGTATCCCCGTCACCTTCCTGGTCGATGATGATCAGGCCGAGGTGATATTGGACGGGGAGTCACTCGGGCGTTGGTCTCTATTCGACGTGGAAGCTTCCCGGCTCGTGTCGAATGCCTTCTCGGTGAAGCTCGGAGACGACGAGATCACTTTTGTCGCCGATGAGCCCACCGACTTTGCATACAAGGGCGTCGAGCACATGGCTGAGGTTTGGGCTCGATACAAAGCCATGACGCTTCCGCGTCGGCTCGTCGCAGCAAAACGATCCCGAAGGGATAACTTGCCGTCCCGCATCGGCGAGTTGAGGGAGGCGATGCTGGAGAATCTCGAAAGGTCTGCTGGGATCGTCACTCAACCCAGCGAGGACATCCTCCAGCCGATGGTGGCCGAGGCGGTTCCGACTGAAGAAGCCGTAGTCGAAGCCGAAGCCGTGGCCGTTATCGAGGCTTTGCCCGCCGACGAGGCCCAAGTTATCGCCGAGGTCGAGGATCTGGAAGAGGTGATCGAGGAAGTCACCATGCAGCTTCCGCTGGTTCCTGGGCCTGG
>CAXMPS010000063.1:0-19008 GCA_964194995.1 uncultured Gammaproteobacteria bacterium
ATCCGGCTTTTGATCTCGTTTGTGATGTGGGGAATCACCTGAACTGTGTCACCCAGGTAGTCACCGCGGCGCTCCTTCTGGATCACCGACAAGTAGATGGAGCCGGCCGTGACGTTGGACAGCCTCTTGAGGTTCTCGCCAGTGAAACGCTCGTAGTGGCCGAGGTCGAGATCGGTTTCCCCACCGTCGTCGGTGACGAAGACCTCGCCGTGTTGGAATGGGTTCATAGTTCCGGGGTCCACGTTGATATACGGGTCCAGCTTCTGATTGACGACTCTGAGCCCGCGTGCCTTCAGCAGACGACCCATTGAGGATGCAGCGATGCCCTTGCCGAGGCTGGATACGACACCCCCGGTGACGAAGATGTATTTCGTCCCCGAGTGAGCGGATTGCTCCGAATCTAAGGCTGATTCTGGGGAAAAAAGAGGCCCGTCCATGACGGGATGCCAGCGTAGCATCGTTCCGGGAAGAACAAAGGAGCCCGTTGAACAATGCATGTCACTCATCTCGACGACCAGATCATCGCCACTCGCGGTGTCCTCGGCTCCGCCATTCCGCACCGAGGAGTGGCGAAACCTCGTCCTTGCGAGTGGCGCGCCTGGCCGCCGATCTGACCAACGGCACTATTCAGCAGACTCCTGTTTCGGATTTATCGGCCGGCGGCAGCCAGCAATTCGGTGGCCGTTTCGCGGCCCCCGGCACTGTCGGGCATCCCGGCGAGCATCCGTGCCAGTTCGGCCACACGCTCTTCTCCATCCACATGGCGGACGGTTGCGGAGGTACCGACGCGATCCACCACGTAGTGCCTGTCGGCATTCGCCGCCACCTGGGGAAGATGAGTCACGGTGATAACTTGCGCGGTCGCTGCTATCTGAGCCAGCTTCTTTCCAAGAGCAAGGGCAGCCAACCCTCCGACTCCCGCGTCCACCTCGTCGAAGACGAGAGATCGTGTGCTTTCGCCCCTCGTGGCCAGACGCAACGCGAGTATCAGACGCGACAGCTCGCCCCCTGAGGCGACCTCGCCTATCGCGCCAGGCTTCAGCCTTCTGTCAGATGCGAACAACGTCGTGACCCGATCGATGCCGGTCAGCGAGGGTTCCGCCTCTGCAAGGCGGAATTCCAACCTGGCGCCTTGCAATCCGAGGTCGGCTAGATGCTGGCCGACCTCTCCCGTGACATCTGATCCTGCGGCCTTGCGGACCTTGCTGAGGTCACTCCCCGCTCCCAGGACCTTCTCGAGAGCCCTCTCCAGCTCACCATCAATGGTGGATGCACGGTCTATGAGAGATCTCAGCTCATCCGCACGGATGGCCGCTTGCTGGCCGTATTCACTCACCTCCTGAAGAGTTCTTCCGTACTTCCTCTTCAAATCGCCGAATAGGTTGAGACGCGCCTCTAGCTGTTGGCGATTCGCCTGCTCTCCGGCCAGGTCGGTCGACAAACTTTCCATGGTGCGTCGCAGCTCAGACAGCTCCTCGAACACGCCGTCGGCCGACTCTCTCGTGCCTTCGAGACTCCCATCCAGGTCGGCGAGACGACGGATGCTTGACACGACAATGCCGGCACGGTCGGTAATCAAATCCAATTCGCTCATGGCGGTCGAAACGTGTTCGCTGATCGCCTCCGCGTTCCTCAACCGGCCCGCCAGTGCCTCCATCTCTCCATCGTCGGCGTCCCGTACTTCGGCGTCTTCGATCTCTTGGGCCTGATATGCCACCAGGTCGAGTTCGCGCTCCAGCGCCAACCGATCACCACCGAGGGTCACCTGCACTTCGAGCAGCGATCGATAGTCCTTCCATGCACGCTCGTATCGGGCCAGGACATCGGGGTCATCAATCGAAACGATCGAATCGAGCATCCGAAGGCCTGCGGAGGGGCTGCGTAATCCGAGGTGGTCATGCTGGCCAGCGATCTCGACCAACGGGGCGACTTTGTCGGCCAGGACAGGGGCAGACACGACGCTGCCTTCGAGAAACGCCTGACTACGTCCTTCCTTCGGAACTCTCCTGCCTACCCCGATCTCCGTATTCCCATCCTGGAACAGCCCATCGACCCGGGCTTCGGGCCCGAAGGGTCCCACCGTCGAGCTCCGAGGCTTTTCGCCTATCAGAAGACGAAGCGCCCCGACCAGCAGGGTCTTTCCAGCGCCGGTCTCCCCTGTGATAACCGTCATCCGTTCATCCGGCTCGATGACCGCAGCTTTTAGGACCCCGAGGTTCTGAACACTCAGATAGGTGAGCATCAGCCCAATTCGAACTTGGACTTGACCAACTCGACAAAAGGTCGACCGGCCAGCGACACAAACCGGGCGGCTTGAGGTCCACGAGTCACAATGACGGTCTCCCCTGTCGCCAGGTGCCCCAAGTCGTTCTTGTCCACAGTCACATGAACCGATCGGTCCCGCGCAACGCGGATCGCGATCTCGCTGCTCGCAGGAATCACCAGCGACCGGTCGAACAGCGAATGAGCGGCGACCGGGGTGAGAATCAGAGAGTCAAGGCTGTGGTCGACGAGAGGACCCCCGGCGGAAAAAGAGTATGCGCTCGAACCGGTTGGGGTCGCGATGATGACCCCGTCGGCACGGTAGGTTGTAAAATCGACTCCGTCGATGCTGACGGCCAGCTCGACGAGGCGTTGGCTATCGATCTTCTCCACCACTACGTCGTTGACTCCTGATGTGGAGACCCGGTCGACGGTGGCACAGATGGTCATGCGGTCGACAGTCTCGAAGTCGCCGGACGTCAGTCGACCAACCACCTCCTTCAGAGATGACGGGTCGGCCTCGGTCAAGAAACCCATGGTCCCGAGATTGAAGCCGAGCACTGGGACGTCGTAGGCAAGAGCCCTGCGGACTCCGGCGAGCATCGTGCCGTCTCCTCCGACGGCAATGACCATCTCGGGCTCCAATTCGGGTTCGACTGTCTCGCCGCCAGCCGCGTCGATTGCCTTCTCCAAGGAAGTTGCAAACTCGGCGGCGACGTCCCGCCCTTTGCGCACCTCGAGTGCAAACTTCACCGATCTACCTCCAAGTCGGCCATAGCCCGATCTTTGCGGAGCCAGAGTAGGTACTCAATATTGCCGTTGCCTCCTTCTATCGGCGATTCCAGCAGACCTTGTCCATTGAGCCCTGCTGCGGCTAGACATTCGGCAACTCTCCGAATAGCCCGGCGGCGGACTTCCGGTTCGCGAACGACACCGCCGCGGCCAACCTCCGATCTGGAAGCTTCAAACTGAGGCTTCACCAGGACGACCAAATCTGCGTCTTCGGTGGTCAACTCGGCGAGCTTCGAGGCAACAGTGCAAAGCGAGATGAATGACAGGTCTGCAACAGCCAACGGGTATGGGCCACCTATCTGGGCGACCTCGACATGGCGGACGTTGGTCCGTTCCAGGACGGTGACTCTGTCGTCGGCACGGAGGCTCTCGTGGAGCTGGCCACGACCAACATCGAGAGCAAGAACCGACCTCGCCCCGGCATCTATCAAGACTTCGGTGAACCCTCCCGTTGACGCTCCGACGTCGATTGCCTTTATGCCTTTGACGCCGATAGCGAACTCCTCGAGTGCCGCGAGGAGTTTCAACGCTCCGCGAGAAACCCAGCGCCTCTCACCCGAGGAGATCGTGATGGGAGTATCCGTGGTGACGAGCGAAGCTGACTTAGGAGTTGGGATGCCCCTAACCACCACCTTCGCCTCGGCGATTAGCGCTTGTGCCTCTGTGCGGCTCCTCACTAGATCCCGACGCACCATCTCCGTGTCGAGCCTGGCTCTACTCAGGAGCCGTCGGTTCCTTCCAGAATCTCGCCGAGAAGAGCCGCCAACTCGACGGCTGGAACGGGCAGCGCCGCCGGATCCAACTCCTCGAGCTGGGTCAGCAGGTCTTCGATCTGCTCGGTCTGTTCGCGATTCAACTCCACCATGGCATTATCACCCTTTCTCAGCGTCCAGCACGAGGTCGACTGCTTTTCGCAGGTCGGCTGCGACGTAGTCAGCTTCGGCAAGATCGTCGTCGGGTGCCGCTATTCCGGTCAAGACGATCACCGACTTCCATGATTCGATCCCCACTGCCAGGGCGATATCGGTCTCGAGCCGGTCGCCGATCACCCAGGCTGCGCCGGCGACTTTGGATTGCAGAAGACGGCGCATGGGCACATGAGGCTTGCCGGCGACCTCGGGGTTGACTCCGGCAGCGGTAGCTATCGCAGCGACGATCGCCCCGCTTCCCGGCAACGTCTGATTCTCCGCGGGATAGGTCGCGTCGGTGTTGGTCGCTATGAATCTCGCCCCATTCCGGACCGACGACGCAGCCTTGGCCAACTTGTCGTAGGTGAGATCCCAGTCCATTCCAACCACGACGGAACCCGCCGCCTCGGGCTCCGCGGTCGTCTCCACTCCTGCCTCGTCCATGGCAGCAAGAATGGCCTTGGACCCCAGTACATAGATGGGAAAGTCCTTGGAGGAGAGAATCGAGGCCGCGGCCTGGGACGAAGTGACGATCGACGCCGGATCCACCTGGAATCCCGCGACTCGTTCCAACTTCTCCGCCACATCTATTGGGGTGCGGGTGCTGTTGTTTGTTGCGAAGTACAACCCGAGCCCAGCCGCCTGGGCGTCCTTGAGGGCGGTATCCGAGCCGGGAATCAACTGTTCCCCCCTATAAACAACTCCGTCCAGATCGCAAATGATGCTCATGGAGACAGGAAGTAGTCGAGAACCCGGATGTAGAGGTCCGTCGTCCGGCCCACGGATTCCACGGACACGCGCTCGTCATGCCCATGAAAGAGCGAAAGCATCTCGCTGAAGGACATCGCGTCGTCGAAGAGACCGACTCCGTAGGAAACTGTTCCCCTGGCCCTCCAGAAGCGGGCATCAGTGGCCACTGTCATCAGAGTGGGGACAAGCTCGCGATGTCCTTCCAAATCCTCCACTCCGGCAGCAATCGCTTCCCACAACCGGTTGCCGACCGGGCTGGTGTTGGCGGGGGTGTCCATTGTCGGCTCGACATCAACCAAGTCCGCCGCCGACCCCATGGCCTTCCTGAGATGGCTCTCGACAAAGCTCCTGTCCATGCCGGGGAGCGCCCGGATATCGAGGTTCGCACTGGATCGATCAGGTATGACGTTTGACCTGGTACCGCCATCGACCATGTTCGGCGAGATGGTTAGGTGAGTAGCCGCGTGGACATAACTCGCCAGCGAAGGATCTACCGCGGCTAGATCCTCGATGGCCTTGTCCAGAGAATCCACGTCTTTCAGTCGGGCGATTGTCTCCTCATCGAGGTTCAGACTGTCCGCGAATACGGCCCACTCCTCCCCGATCAATGCGGGAGATGGCGTGTTGAATAGCCCCACCAGCGCACTGGCCATTTTGGCGATCGCGTTGTCGCTTCCGTAGGGAGCCGAGCCGTGACCTGGTGTTCCCGCTGCAGTGAGCCGTGACCAGTAGGCCCCCTTCTCGCCTATGGACACCGGGATCCGCCGATGGTTTCCTGCCGGCAGACCGGGATAGGCGACCTCGGTCAGCAGGTAGTCGGCGCCCACGAGGTCCCAATGCTCCTCGACCAGAGGAAACGCCCCCCACCTCCCCCCAGACTCTTCATCGGCAGCCGCACAAAACACCAGGTCGCCGCCTGGAATTTTTTCCCCTGTCAGGTAGGGGCGCACTGCGAACGCCAGAGCAGCAGCGATGTTGAGCATGTCGACCGCGCCCCGCCCGTAGACGAATCCGTCGATTATCTCGGCCCCGAACGGATCGACCGTCCAGCCGTCAGGATCTGCTGGTACCACATCGAGATGGGGCACCAACGCCAGCGAAGGAGCTCCCTCAACGGATCCTTTGACCCGGTAGACCAGCGACTGACGACCCGGAGCGGGCTCGAAGACGGTGCCTTCTACACCAAAGAACTCGACAAGTGTCGCTACCGATCGGACTTCTTGCCCGCTGGCGACCGATCCGTCGTTGACGCATGCGTTGCGAATCAACTCGCGCATCAGGGTGAGGGAGCTGGTCATGGCAGAGCCTCTTCCAATCTCGCCAACAGATCATGCATTGTGGGGGTAAGGGGCAATTCGTTCACTTTCTCAACGTCAACCCAAAGAGCCTGTTCGGCATCGTCGGATGCCGCCAACTCGCCGCCCAGCACCGACCCGAGGAAGTCGATCAGAACAATGTGACCATGGGCACTAATGCTCTGGCCCGACCAGATCAACGATCCTACGGCAATGTCGAGCCCGGTCTCCTCCTTCACCTCGCGGGCGGCGGCATCCCGCAGGGTCTCGCCATATTCAACCTTCCCCCCAGGCACGGCCCAAAGGCCCTTGCCTGGCTCGTTGCGTCGCTTGACCAGAAGAATCTGGCCATCCCGAACGATGGCCACACCTACTCCGACAAACGGCCGCTCACTCCCGGTCATCGTCATGGTGCATGATGATGGACCGTGCGCTGAAGCCCCCGGACTCGAAGAAGTTCTTTGCCAAGCGGTGACCAGGGAGAACGTGGGCGTCGAACCTTGCGATTCCGCGCTCTCTCAATTCGCTGATCGCCGAGTCCCTCATGACTTCACCGACTCCAACCTCGCGAGCAGCGTCATCCACATAGACCAAGCGAATCGCCCCAACGCGGACGGCCCCGGCCTGGTCAAGAAGACCCTCGACGCGGGCCACAAGGAACCCAAATGGGTAGCCGTCGATCTGGCCAATCAGAACCGTGGTGTCCGAATCGGCCAGGAGCTCTTGCAGCGAGTCGTCGACCGGCTCATTCAGCCCATCGGCCAGAGGCCACATCGGATGGAGCTCGGTCATTTCAGACTCCAGCGCTCGATACAGCCTCACGAGATCCTCGATGTCGTCGGTTGTAGCGTGCCTGGCGTCGACGATCATGTTGGAACGAACGGTAACGATCGCCAGAGACGGGACACGCCCCACAAGGTCACCAGAAGCATCGCCTCCAGGACGATGGGTAGGCCCATCTTCGAGGTTCCTCGGGTGCGATCCTTGAAGGCAATAGGCACTTCGACGACTGCAAGGCCTCCTTGTGAGGCCCGCCAAGCCATTTCGACCTGGAAGCCATAGCCGGAAGCCTGGGCATCACGATATGGAAGTGAACGGAGCGCTTCGGCCCGAAATGCCCTGAACCCGGCCGTCGCGTCACGGGTCGGTATCCCGAGCATCGTCCGGGCGTACAGGTTTCCCCCCTTGGAAATCAGGCGACGATGGGTCGGCCAGTCCGGGGTGGATCCTCCCGGGACATAGCGAGACCCAATCGCGAGATCCGCCCCGTTGGCAATCGCCTCCACCAGGCGCGGCAGATCACTCGGGTCGTGGGAGAAATCGGCGTCCATCTCCACCACGATCTCAGCCCCTTCGCCGAGAGCCTTGTCGAAGCCGCTCGCGTATGCGGGCCCCAGGCCGAGCTTTTCGGGCCGATGTAGCACCGATACCAGTGGATTGGATCGGTGGAGTTCGTCTGCAATATCGCCGGTGCCGTCAGGTGAGTTGTCGTCGACAATCAGAATCCGGTACCCGTATTCGACTACCGCCTCGGTGATCTCGGAAAGGTTGTCCCGCTCGTTGTAGGTGGGTATGACGACTGTGACTGCGTCAATAGGCACAGTCGGCGCACAACATTTTCCGCTTGTTGGCGAGCTGGCTGGTTCGTTTCACCATGAAACAGGACTGGCAAACGAATTCATCAGAGCGCTGGCCCTGAGCTTCGACGTCCATGGTGAGCTCCTCGCGGCGGATTGCGCGCAATTCCTTGACCTCGTCAACCAACTGGGCGTCGTCGACCTCCTCCTCGAGAAGCTTCAGCTCCTGGCTCTCCAGTTCCTCCAGGGCCTCGGTCGTCTCTTCGTCGTGCTCGTCCTTCTTGGCAGACTTTTTTGCGCTCGCTTTGGAGTCGTCGTAGTCGGGGTCATCTTCTATCTCATCTTCGTGTTCGTCGAGTTCCTCGTCCATTTCCTCTTCGATTTCGGAGATCTGGTCGGTGTCTTTGGTAGTCATGAGTTCATATGCCCCCATTGGGGGTTGCGGGAGTATAAGTCCCTGGCAATCAAATCTTGAGGTCGATCGCGGCGGGAACAACCCGCCCGCTGACTGACGTATTCCCGACAAGGTCGCCATCGGCTTCTATCGGCCACGCCGGGTCGGTTTCGAGGGTGAATTCGCCTGCCGTGATCCGCCTTACCGCCTTGTCTCGCAAGTGGGTTCCCTTGATCAACTTCGGTACTAGGGCCGCGGCTTGGGTCTTCTTGGCGTTGATGATCTGGATGTCGAGGACCCCATCGACCAGCGTGGCCTTGGGGGCAACATTCCAACCACCTGCAAAGAACTGGGCATTGGCAAGAATCACGGCCAGCGCTTCGGATTCGATGGTCCGGCGTTCAGTGGTCAGTCGGATGTTTGCTCTGGGGAATCCTGGCAGACGGGCTGCAAAGGCGAGCGGGTACCGCGCCGCCCCCAGCCGTCTCGAAATGCCTGGCGCGGTTTCGGCTGCCGCGGCTCCCACCCCTGCCTGGGCAACATTCACGAAGTAGCGCGTGCCCCAATCACCCTTCAATGTGGCGACATCGATCTTGTAGGTCTCATCGGTGAGGAGATGGCGGGCCGCTCCTTCGACATCCTGGGGGAGCCCGAACGTGCGCAATAGGTCACATCCTGTGCCAATCGGGAGTATCGCGACCGTCCACGGAGTATCGAGATCGAGCGTGAGCAGGGCGTTGGCAGCCAGATTCATCGTCCCGTCTCCCCCGGCTAGAGCGAAATGGGTCACGCCCCCGTAGGCCGCTTCCGCAAGCATCGTCGCCATTGCGGTCGCGGTATCCGGAGCTACCACCTCGCAATCGACACCAAGGCCAATCACCAGATCGCGGATTTCCGACGGGTCGCGGGAGCGCCGGCCGGCGCTCCGGTTGACGGCAAGGAGCCACTTGGGCATCACGCCACCCCCTGAGCGGCTACCACGCCGCGGTCAACAAGCCGAAGAGCGCCGCTGGCCTCTTCGGCCAGCTCGGGGGCTACCTCCCGCAACTGTCGCAATAGGTCCGCCAGCTGACGCGACACGCGAACGAAGTCCCCAGGTGCCATACCCCCGGTTGACAGATCGTCGAAAGATGTTCCCGACGCCCATTGGTATGCCAGCATGCCGAACCCGGGATCGGGTCTTCTGGTCGGGGTCAGCCTCAGCCTCCGCTCCCGCTCCAAGAGGTCTTTCCAGAGAGATTCGAGATCGTTCCACTGGTCGGTGAGTGCGTCCGTGGGCCATTCGGCCACCGAAGCCGTATCGGAACGAGGCTCGTAGACGAACACCGAGCTGAGCGCAGCCAATTCCATGGAGTCCAGGCCATGAAAGATCCCCTGCTCGAGAGCTTCGGTGACCAGCAGGTCAGATTCGTTGTGGATCCTCCTGAGTCGCTCCCCTCTACCGGTCAACGCCCAGCCGTCCAGGTAGTCCAGCTCCTCGAGAAGGACTCTGATGGCCCTGAACTCCTCGATCAGACCATGACCCCTTGCCCGCATCACCGAGCGGAATTGCTCGACCTTGCGGCGAACCCGTTCGGCCTTCCTGGCCGCCTCCACGTGCCGGGCCGCATCGGGACACTCGGCCACGGGATGGTTGGATTTACGTGTCTTGGACGCTACAGCGGCAGGCAGACGGCGGAGTCGACGCCGGGTATCCTGAAGAAAACGACGATCGCGTGGGCGCACCTGTCCCGGAAGATTTATCTGGCCTGCGATCTTGGCGCCACGGAGAATCTCTCGATTTCCGATGGTTGACACTTTGCCCGAAGTCGACAAGACCAGATATCGCACTTCGCCGTTCTTATGTGAGAGTCTTTTGAGCACCGCATAGCGCCCGTCCCGAGCTCCTCCCGTGATGTCGAGGACCTGGCCCGGCTTGAGAGTTGACCCGATCCTTTCATCTCGAGTCGGTGGCTGTTTTGAATCGAGAATCGCCACATACTCTTCTATCGAACCCCGATCGCACTCTGCTCGGGCGCGCTCTGCATCGAGCCGCTCCTCCATCTCTTGAAGCTTGGCCGAGGCCTCATGACGATCCCCCTCGCGTTGGAACGATGCAAAAGACGCCTCGAGAAGCCTCTCCGAATCGTCAAGGCCATAGTTCGCCACGAGGTTTGCGGTCATGTTGTAGGTCGGGCGGAAGGAGGACGTGAGAGGATGAGATCCGGTCGCAGCTATCTCGGTGACCGTGGTGAATCTCACAAATGGGGAGTGCAGCACAACGCCAAAACCTTCGATGTCGATGCCACGTCGTCCGGCTCGACCGGTCAGCTGGGTGTAGTCACCCGACCGCAACGGCTCATGGCTTTCCCCATTGAATTTCGAAAGGCTCTCCAGGACCACTGTCTTCGCCGGCATGTTGATGCCCAGAGCGAGCGTCTCGGTGGCGAACACCACACCGAGTAGGCCCGATTCGAACAGTTCCTCCACCGTCTCCTTGAACGCCGGGACCAGCCCAGCATGGTGGGCACCGACACCCATCTCCAGGGCCGACACCCAGCGGTCGTAGCCGAGGACGTTCAGATCTTCATCCGTCAGATGGTTGGTCCGAATTTCCGCGATCTTCCGGATCTTCGAACGCTCAGCCGAGTTGGTGAGTCTCAAGCCTGTCTCGGCGAGACGATGAGCCGCAGCCTCGCACCCCGCGCGACTGAAAATGAAGTAGATGGCCGGCAACAGCCCTTCCTCATGGAGCCGCTCGATGACATCTACGCGATTTGGCGTCTTGAACCTGCGGCGTCGGCCGCGCTCGAGACCCATCATGTTCTGAATTCGAGGGTTGGGCCTCCAGCTTCCCTCTCTTCTGGAGAACGTCGGGAGCAGATGGAGGGCCTGAGCCCCCATCTTGTCCTTGATCATGTAGAGAGATTCGAGTGGAACCGGACGATGATCGGTAGCCACCAACCGTGTTGGACCCCTCCGTTCTCGGACCCAGGAGGCGAACTCAACGTTGTTCGACACGGTGGCCGACAGGCAGACGAGCCTGACGTGCTGTGGGCAGTGGATGATGACCTCTTCCCAGATGGCGCCGCGGGTCCGATCCTGGAGGTAGTGAACCTCGTCCAATATCACGGTGGAGACCCGAGCCAGCCGGCGAGTCTCCGCATAGATCATGTTGCGCAGCACTTCGGTGGTCATCACCACGATGTCTGCGTCGCCGTTGATGACATTGTCTCCGGTGAGCAGGCCAACTCGCTGCGGTCCGTACGCGTCGGCCAGGTCGGCGAACTTCTGATTCGAGAGAGCCTTGATGGGTGCGGTGTAAAAGGCGCGCGTTCCTTCGTCGAGGGCGAGATGAATCGCTGCCTCGGCGACCAGGGTCTTGCCGGATCCGGTCGGTGCCGTCACCACCACAGACTGACCCTCCTCGACCGCCCTTGCAGCGTCGACCTGAAATTCGTCAGGATCCAAGAGCAGGCCGTCCCAAAAGCGGTCGAGAGGCGAAGTCACTTCTTGAGAAGCAGCCGTACCAGCCAGTACGTGGCCTCGTACATCAGGTAGAGCGGTACGGAGAGGATCAGCAGTGTGAACGCATCTCCACTAGGCGTGATGAGAGCCGCTCCAGTGACAATGATGAGGACCGCCCAACGTCGCCCCCTGGCCAGCTGCTTCGAGCTGAGCAAGCCGGCAGCTGATCCCGCGAAGAGAAAGACCGGGAAGAGAAATGCGACGCCGAAGGCGAACAAGAAACGGAGCGTGAACGAGTAGTAGTCGCCCAAGCGAAGATTGTTCTCGACGTCGGGAAGTAGATCGAGAAGAAAGGCCAGCCCTCTAGGAAGACTCCAGTATCCAAATCCGACCCCACCGATGAAGAGGATCACGAGCGCCGAGACGATCGGAATCGCCCACTTCTTCTCTTTGAGTGTCAATGCCGGGTTGATAAACCCCCATAGCTGATAGAGGATCACCGGGCTGGCGAGGATTATCCCGCCGAACAGCCCGATTCTCATCAGGACGCCCCACTGTTCGGTGACCGCAAGAGTCTGGAGCTCGGAGTCCGGTGCTGCGGCGTTGAATGGCGCCTCGAGAAAGGTCCGTAATTGGTCGGAGAAGACAAACGCCACCACCGCTCCCACCCCTACCGCAATGAAGATCTTGAGGATTCGCCATCGCAGCTCCTCCAGGTGAGCCAGCATCGATTGGGGGGCGTCGGCGGTCACGCCCCGTCCTCATCCTTTTCGACTTCCTCAATATCATCCAGATCGGCCATGGCGTCCGCAGGAGTCGGGCCCGAGACCGGCTTGGGCCCCGTCCAATCAAGCCGACTCACACCTGCCTCGTTCACTTCTCGCTTGATGTCGTCGACCGGCTTCTTGAGTTCATCCAGTGGGGCCTTGAGGTCATCGGCCACACTCTTGAGGTCAGCCACCTCGGATTCGAGGCCCTGGCGGACGTCCCGGGCCGCAGCGCGCAGCTCGGCCATCCACTGACCAAGCTTCCGGGCCAGCTCAGGCAACCGTCTCGGTCCGAACACAAGAAGTGCGACCAGAAGGATGATGATGATTTCGCCGCCTTGAAGCATCGATCACGATGGTAAAGCCTCATCGACGCCAACAACGAGAAGATGACGACCCCCTCCGGTCGTCATCTTCCATCGAGGAGCACCCTGCCCGCGGTGCCCGTCGAGACCTGGCCTCAGATGTCAGCCGGCCAGAAGCCGGAGCGGATCCGGTTCCGACTCGAGGGCGGCAGCAAAAGCCTCGATCTCCATATCGGTGATCGGATTGGGGATGATGACCTCGAAGGGCACACCCGTTGCAAGAAGGACACTCACGACGCGTGAGTTGGCGGGACGCCGCTGTGGTTCGGTGCATCTCGGGCACCTGAAGCGGTAATCACCTTCACGACCGCCCGGATGCAACTCGAGCGACACATCGTCCGGGGTGAGATGGATATCTCCACACCGAGCGCAGGTTGTCTTGATGGTCGTCATTCCTGGTCTCCGGTCTCCCATAGATACCTGGGTGATCGGCAGAAGAACCATCGGTCTGAAGGCCTGTTGCGTAGGTCGTTGGACCCCTATTGGTACTTGTCCAACAGCGACCGGCCGATCTCGGCAACGCGTTCGGCCACTTCGTCTCCCTTGAGAAGGTGGGCCGCGGCCCCGAGCCGGAGTAGCAGCCGGGCTGGAATCTCGGCGTCGACCGAGTAGAACCTGACCTGGGTGCGATTTTTCGTCTCCCGCAAGATCTCGACCGGGTAGTAATCGGGGACCCACCGCGCTCCGGGGCCCAGAGAAATATCACACACAATGTCTTCCTCGGAGGGTGTATATCCCACTCCTGGCTCCGGCAGATCGGTCGGCCTTTCGAAAGACTCCTGGGTGATCTCGAGTCTTCTGATTCGGTCGACGCGAAAGTTTCGTTCGCCTTCGACGAGCCGGCAATAGGCCTGGAGGTACCAGTTGCCGAGTGTGGTGAACACCGTCCATGGCTCGACATGTCTCGTCGTCTCGATCTCGCGTCCCAACGAGCGATATGTGATGGTGACAACCTTCCTCTCGGCTGCTGCTGTACGCAGCCGGCCCAGCATCTGGGACTCGCCGGAGACATCCACAGAAAGCGCCAAATCGGCGTCAGGCACCACTGCCTTCGACAGTTTCTCGACGGCAGACTCGAGTTCGCGGCTTGCCTGCCCGGAGGCAACAATCGCCATCCCGCCGGCAAGCAGGCTGATCGCCTCTGTCGACGTCAAACGGGGGGCTCGTGCGAAGTAGTCGGCGGCATCGATCACGACCTCGTCCTCATCGATGAAGGCTTCCATGAGGTCGCCCGGTCCGTATCCCGGCAAACCGCAGACAAAGACAGTGTCCAGGTCTCTCGCCAACTGGGTCTCGTTGTACCCAAATCGATCGAGGACTTCAGCGACGCCGGCGCCCTCGTTGGAGAGGACATACGGGATGAGAGCGAGAATCCGGGACAACCTCGAGAGCGTGCGCTCGCTGGTCAAGGCAGGCTCGCCATCGCCGACTCGACGCGTTCCTTGATCTCAGCGCGCAGATCATCAGGCCCTAGCACCTCGGCCGAGTCCCCGAAGCTCAGAATCCAGCCAACAAAGGCGTCCCTATTGGCCACAGGAATCTCGACTTCCAAGCTCTCGTCGACCGCCGCCGGCACCCCCAGAGTGCGAGCGGCCCACCACCCAACCTGCGAATCGAAACGCACTCGAGCCGTCACGGCTGCGTCCTGACCTGTTTCCCAGGGGTGGCTTTTCATCATGTCCCGAACCTTGAACCCGGACGGTCTGGTGAATGACCCGGATTGCTCCTGGAGTTCCAAGTCCTCCATGCGATCTACTCGATAGACACGCTGACCGCTGGAGGTTTCGCCCGCCAAGTACCAGTGACCGCGGCGATGGGCCAGGCCGTAGGGGTCGAGACTGCGCTGATCGCCCCGATAATCGAACCGGATGCGGCGTCGCTCCGTGACGGCTCGAAAGAGATCGCCGAGAACCTCAGCTTCCGCGCCAAGGTCGGCTCCGATTGGCTCGAGCCCCATTCCACGCTCCACACCGCCAAGTTTCAGCAGGCCCTGGAGTCCGGCGCTGCCCTCACCGAGACGGGCCATCCTGGCGGCCAACGAAAGGGCGACCTTCTCTGGTTGGGTCAAGCCCGGGTCTGGTATTGCGTATTTCTCGGGATCCACGGTGTACCCGTGGTCGACCTCCCATGCGTCGAGCGCCTTCATCTCCAAGGGCACGCCGAGTCGCCGCAAGACGTCCTTGTCACGCTCGAACATCCGCTGAAAGGCCTCGTCAGAGCCCTGGTCGTATCCGGGCACGGTCTGCCTGACCTGGTCGGCGGTCACCGGGTGCGGCGACTCCAACAAATAAATCAGGAGATTGATGACTCGCTCGACAACCGACTGCATCAACTATTCCTGCAGTGTCTGCACTAAAGGCTCTCGATCAGCTTCTCGACCCGCTCGTCGTAGGCTTTGAAGGGGTCCTTGCACATCACGGTTCTTTGCGCCTGATCATTCAGCTTGAGATGGACCCAATCCACCGTGAAGTCACGTTTCTTGGCCTTGGCGGCGCGGATGAACTCTCCCCTCAGGCGAGCCCGCGTCGTTTGTGGCGGCGTCCGCACGGCATCGGCGATCTTCTCGTCGGTCAACACCCTGTCGACCATTTCTCGTTCCTGGAGCAGGTAGTAGAGCCCCCGCGACTGGTCCACGTCGTGGTAGGCCAGATCCATCATGGACATCCGAGGATCAGACATTTGAAGACCGCGTCGCTCCGCATACCGCTCAAGTAGGCGATACTTGATGACCCAGTCGACTTCTCGCTCGAGTGTCATCGGATCCTTCTCGAGTCCGGTTAGCAAATACTCCCAACGGTCGATGGCTACCTGGACCTCCGCTGGAAACCCGGGGCTCCTCGCGAACCGCATCGCGCGGTCGAGATACTCCCATTGGATATCCAGAGCAGACAGCTCACGCCCGTTGGCGAGCCTGATCTTGCGTCGGCACGTCAGATCGTGGGAGACCTCCCTGATCGACCGAATCGGATTCTCCAGGGTGAGATCCCGAAAGACCACGTCTCTCTCAATCATCTGAAGCAAAGCCACCATGGTGCCTATCTTGACGAAGGTGGCGTACTCGCTCATGTTGGAGTCGCCGGCGATCACATGCAGCCGTCGATATCGCTCGGCGTCTGCGTGGGGCTCGTCTCTCGTATTGATGATGGGCCGCGACCTGGTGGTGGCCGAGGAGACTCCTTCCCAGATGTGATCTGCTCGCTGGGCTATGGAGAAGGCGGTGCCGCGTGGCGTCTGTGCAAGCTTCCCGGCTCCTAGGAAGATCTGACGGGTGACGAGGAACGGAATGAGAACGTCAACGGTCCTATGAAAATCCTTGTGCCGGCTGATTAGGTAGTTCTCGTGGCAGCCGTAGGAATTGCCGGCGCTGTCAGTGTTGTTCTTGAAGACGAATATCTCTCCGCGGATGCCTTCCTCTTCGAGTCGCTCCTCGGCACCAACCACCAGGCTCTCGAGAATGCGCTCACCGGCCTTGTCATGAGCGACAACCTCTTCGATACTGTCGCATTCTGGAGTCGCAAACTCCGGATGAGAGCCGACATCGAGGTAGAGACGTGCTCCATTCTCGAGGAATACGTTGGACGATCTGCCCCAGGAGACGACCCTGCGAAACAGATAGCGGGCAACCTCGTCCGGGCTGAGTCTCCGCTGCCCTCGCAGGGTGCAGGTCACTCCGTATTCATTCTCCAGCCCGAAGATCCGTCGATCCATGACCGCAGGCTAAACCGACCTGGCCCCTGCATCACGAAATGTACCGGCACATACCTGGTTCAACGAGGAAGACCGCTTTCGTTGGTGTGGGTCCGTTCGGGGCCTAGGGGTTGGGCGCGGCCTCTTTGAGATCATCGGACATCTCAAGGCGCCGGAATGCTCGACGGCCGTTTGATGTATCCAGAACCGCAGCCTCCCAACCTTCGCTATCACGACTTTCGGCCCGTCGGAAGGCCTCAGCGCCCAGTTCCAGGGCCTGGTCGAGGTTCATGCCTTCCTCCCATAAATCCTCCAAGGATTCTGTGAGCTCTTCGGCCTTGCCTCCAATCGCCACATAGTTCCTCTCGTCGAACAACGTACCGTCGTAGGTGACCCGGAAGAGGCGGTGGTCCTCGCCGTCCTCGCTGATCTCGGCAATAAGCACCTCCACTTCGAACGGCTTGGGGTCCCTGGTGAATATCACACCGAGCGTCTGAGCGAATGCCGTGGCAAGTCCCATCGCAGTGACATCGTCCCGCGAGTAGAGATACCCCATCAGATCGGCCTGCCGGATGCCTGCCTTGCGGAGAGTCTCGAACTCGTTGTACTTGCCCACCCCGGCAAAAGCGATGCGGTCGTACACCTCACTGATCTTGTGTAGCGCAGTCGAGGGATTCTCCGCCAGGAGCAACATCCCGTCGGCGTAATCGACAGCCACGATTGAACGACCACGCGCGATTCCCTTCCGAGCGAAATCGGCCTTGTCCCTGACCAACTGTTCCGGAGCTACATAGAAGGGGATCGTCATTGGATCATCTCCAGGGCGCGCTCAGCAATTGAGCCGACCTCGTCATCGTCGAGCTCAACCAGACCATCGGCCTCGATCCGGAGGACGTTGGGAAGAATGCCGCGCCTCAGATCGGGCCCGCCGGTCGCAGTATCCTCTTGAGCAGCCGCAACCAAAGCTCTCACTGCCAACTCAGCCGCCTCCTCGCCTGTCAAGTCGTCTCGGTACTCGGTTCGCATGAAGGCTTTCGCTTCGCGGAACCCCGAGCCCGTGCCACCGAAGTCGATCTCCTCGTAACGCCCACCGACAACGTCAAAGCTGTACAGACGGCCTCTGGATTCCCGTTCGTCAAAACCCGCGAACAGTGGAACGACGACCAGACCCTGGAACGCCATTGGAAGCTGCCCGCGGACCAGTCGGGCCAGGAACGAGGCTTTTCCCTCGAGCGACAGCCTTACCCCTTCGATCTTCTCGTAGTGCTCCAACTCGACCTGAAACAGCTTGACCATTTCGATGGCCAGGCCCGCGGTGCCGGCAATCGCTACTGCTGAAAGACGATCTGCAGGGAACACCTTGCGGATTCGCCGATGGGCGACCAGATGGCCCTCGGTGGCACGGCGGTCCCCTGCCATGACCACTCCATTGTCGAATCGAAGCGCAAGGACGGTGGTTCCTTCTCGGATCCCTGGCGGCTTATCACCGGGAGGAAGTGACCAGGTTGGTTTGGCTCCGAGGCTGTCGAGCAGGTCGGTGAAGCTGGCGCCGGGCGCGGGCGCATCGAGAGGCAGAGGCCCCACGCGGTCTTGGATCACTCGCCACCCTTTTGCACGTAATTCTTCACGAATTCCTCGGCGTTCTCTTCGAGGACCTCATCGATCTCATCGAGAAGATCGTCAAGTGCCTCGAGGTCCGCTTCGGTCTCGGCCGAGTCGGCTTCCTGCTCGGTGCCTTCCTCTTTGGGCCGGCTTTTCGCTTTTGATCGTTCCCGATCGGACATTCATCCTCCTAAGAGTTCCAGTAGGTCGGCGGCCGTCTCGGCTTCATCCAGAAGTCGACCAACCATCTCCTTGGTTCCACGCAACGGCTCCATCATAGGAATCCGCTTGAGATGCGATTCACCCACGTCGAACACGAGGGAATCCCAGTTGGCGGCGACCAGGGCGTCGGAAAAGTCGGTTACGCATCGACCACGGAAGTAAGACCTGGTCCTCTCCGGCGGATGCGCCAACGCGGCCTCGATCTGATCGTCCGTGAAGAGACGGCGCATCGAGCCTCTGGCTGCCAGCCTGTTGTAGAGACCTCGCTCGGGGTCGATATCGTGATACTGAAGGTCGATGGCCCGCGCCCTCGCGCTATCCCAGGTGATGCCGTCCCGCGCTCGATACCCTTCGATCAGATGTTTCTTGGCGACCCAGTCGAGAGTGTCGGCCAGAGACATCGGATCCTCTTCGAGATGGACCAGCACCCTCTCCCACTCCTCGAGAACCTGCTGCCAAACCGGCTCGTCCAGCTCCTTCTCGACATATTTGTTGAGCCATTCCAGATAACGCCACTGCAACTCCAACGCGGTAGCCGTACCTCCCCCATCGAGGTCGATGCGATGGCTGAGGGCCGTGTCGTGGCTCACCGTCCAACACGACTCGACCGGTTCCAGAAGGTCTAGGGGGTCGGGAATGGCCCCGTCCTCGAGTGCCGCCAGTAGCAGCGCCGTCGAGCACAACACGAGTGGGAATCTTTGGAATCGCACGCTGGCCTCTCAGTCGCGGTGGCTCATTCGTCTTTCACAATTGGTTGCTCGATGAACTGGACGCGGTACGGAGTCGCTGCGAGCGCGTCGATGATTTCCTGCCTCTGGAGCGGTGTGCCGGCGTCAGTGCCGATTGTTGCCGTTCCCGTCGAATAATCCACTTTGACTGCCCGCACACACGGTGCGCCCGTAATGGCCGAGGCCACGCCGGCCTCTCAGCCAAAGCAGGT
>CAXMPS010000064.1:0-23825 GCA_964194995.1 uncultured Gammaproteobacteria bacterium
GGTGCCAGCTACCTCGACCCGGCCCATGACTTCGCCGCGCGATGAGACCCTCGTGAGGCCGTAGGCCCCGAGAAGAATCGCTGCAACCGCGCCGACTGCGAGCCCGAGCGCGATCCATGGTGAGATCCGAGATGAGAGGTGTTTATTCATGCGAGGCCGCCCCAATCGGCCTACTACCTGGTCCCGAAATCGTAATGAAGCAGGACCATTATCGAGAATCTGATGTTGAGAGCTTTAACGTCACCAGTGTGAGGTTGGAGTTCCCCAGAATCGATGATGGTGACGACGTCAGAGTGTCGGCAACGACCTATGTGACATTCAAGAAATGCCCGGAGTCGGCGAACGTTCGACTGCAGGGGAGATACGGCCCGGATTCCCGTGCGGCCTTCCTCGGAAGTCTCGCCCATCGAGTCTTCAGCCGGCATCTGACGGCAGGGCCGATCGCATCGGAAGAGTTCGTTCAGGCTTGCCGCGAGGAGATCGGCGGTTCCAACCTCAATCACCGCCTTGCCGCTCTGGAGATGCGCCCGTCGGCCTTGGCCGGGGCAATCGAAGAGTTGAGGGTTCTCTACGAGCGATTCACCAGGCTTCCGAGTGATGGTTTCGAGGGCTCCGAGGTGTCGCTGAACTCGGAACCTGCAAAAGGAGTCGAGTTGCTGGGCACCATCGACGCGATCTATCGGGAGGATCTGGGGGGTTACCGACTAGTCGACTGGAAGACCGGTGAACTGGGGGATCCCGAGGATCAGCTTCTGTTCTATTCGTTGCTGTGGGCGCTGGATCGCGAAGAGCTGCCGGCATACATCGAGGCGGTCTCGGTGAGAACCGGCGAGAGATACCGAACGGTGCCGAGCCCGGAGGACATGAATCGCGTGCTCTCCGAGGTCGCCGAACTCGTCAGCGACATTCGAGCCGGATGGAAACAGGGAAGCGAGTTGGAGAAACGAGGCGGTCCGTGGTGTCGATACTGCCCCATCCTGGATGAGTGTGAAGAGGGTCAATCGGCGGAAGCGCTGCTCAATTGAGCAGCGCTTCCTGCTAGATCCGATCAGCAGCAGCAACAACCGCCGCCACAACAATCGGAGTCTTCTCGGTGAAGAGCCATCACATCTCCTTTCGGATCGATGACCTTCTCATATTGATCATTATCGATGTATCGACGTATGTCAATATATCGGCTAACCTTCGAGGGAGATGGATTATTGCTGCACCCCCTTGTTCGAAGGTGTTCTGGATGAGGCCGATGCGGCGGAGACCGCCTTGATGCTGACTGCACTCGCCGACCCGATGCGACTGAGGATCGTCTCGATGCTGGCCGCGGCGCCCGATGGCGTCGCCTGCGGATGCGATCTGGAAGCTCCCCTTGGGCTGTCCCAGCCGACAGTGTCTCACCATCTGAAGGTTCTCCGGGAAGCCGGTCTGGTCGCCAATGAGCGCAGAGGCCGCTGGGTTCACTACCGGGTGGTGCCAGAGCGTCTCGAGGAGATTCGATTGGCTCTCGCACCGGGGGTTAGAGAGTTCGTCTGATCGCTTTCTCGAGCGCTTCGAATAGGGGGCTTCGGTGCTCCGAGTCGAGTCGCTCGGGATGCCATTGGACGCCGAGGGCCCACCAAGATCCCTCGTAGCGAGCGGCTTCGACAAGTCCGTCGGGGGCCCGTCCCTCAACGATGAGTTCTTCGGCCAGTCGGTCGATGCCCTGGTGGTGGAGGGTGTTGACTTTCAGCTCACGCAAGCCGAACACGTCGGCGAGCAAAGCATCCTCTTCGAGATGAACCGGGTGTCTTCGCTGCTCCGCTTCATCAGGGTCAAACCCGGCCTCGATGGGCTCATGAGCTGAGCCGAGCTTGCCTACGTCCTGCCTCAAGGATCCGCCGAAAGCGACATTGATCAGCTGAAGCCCCCGGCAGATGGCAAGGACGGGTTTGCCCTGTGCTCTGGCTTCACGCAGCAGGGCGACCTCAAATCTGTCCACACCGATGTCGGCGCCTTCGACCCGTTCGCGTCCTTCGCCATACATTTCCGGGTCGATGTCGGTACCGCCCGTCAGCAGCAACCCGTCTACCGCCTGGATGATTCTCGATGCAGCGTCTGGATTCTGCCCATTGGGGATGATGAAAGGGATCATCCCTGATTCGATGACTGCGTCCGAATACTGCGTTTCGAGGGTGTGGAGTATCTGTGGGCCGGCATAGGTGGGGAATTCGCCGCGCCATGGGGTCACGCCCACGATTGGCTTCGTCATCTATTCGACCTCCGACTCGTAGTGTTTGGAGCCCGCGCCAACTGGTGCGCGGATTCCTCGAAATTCCCAGTCACCGCCCAAGGCTGTCGAGCGGACCTCTTCCGAATCGGTTGGCTGCGCCCCTACGTCCTCTGAAACAAGCGTCGTGCCAGCCACGATTGTGTTCGAAAGGACACCGAGGCCTTCGACTTCGACGCTGACAACATCACCCGGATCGACAGGCCTTGACCCGGCCGGCGTGCCGCTGAGGATCACATCCCCGGGGAGCAAGGTGATTGTCCTCGCCAGATCGGCCAATAGATAGTGCATATCCCACTTCATCTCTGAAGTCGAAGCAACCTGTCTCACCTCGTCGTTCACCAGCGTCCTGATCCGCTTGTCTCGGAAATCCCAGTCGGTAACCAACCCCGGGCCGATAGGGCAGAGTGTGTCGGAGCCCTTCACTCGGAGCATCGAGCCGGCGTCGGTGTCCCGGAAGTCGTGGAGCCCGTAGTCATTGGCGATGGTGTAGCCGGCGATGTACTGGCCGGCGTTGGCCTGGG
The DNA here is from genome assembly GCA_964194995.1 of uncultured Gammaproteobacteria bacterium. Classification (GTDB taxonomy): domain Bacteria; phylum Actinomycetota; class Acidimicrobiia; order Spongiisociales; family ZC4RG35; genus JACZUI01. The sequence goes on from CAXMPS010000064.1 coordinate 2,785, forward strand.
ACACGTTGCGACATTCCTCACCTATGACGATGGCGATCTCCCCCTCGAAATTGAGGTACTTGCATCGCGGAGGGCGCACTACGTCGCCTCTGTGGGCGTTGAGCGAGGTAGTCGGCTTTTGAAAGTAGGTGGGGGCTGGGGGGAGCTTCGTCATGAACTCGTCGACCCGACTCCGGTAGTTGAGATGCACCGCCAGGATCTTGGTCGGCTCCACCGGGGGCAGATGGACCGCCTCGTTGGCGGGGATGACACGACCATCGTCTGTCACCAGGGTGCCACTCTCGTAGGTGACAGTTATAGGCGCCCCTTCGAGTTGGATTCGTCGTGTTTCTAACACGGGACAACGGTAACCGGCGCCCGCAGAGACGATAATGTTCGGTCCCTAGTGGTCTGTCGCACAAATGGTGTGAGGGACCGGAGGCGGTGTCATCCGAGTCATCGGCGGCCGACTCGCAAGGACGCACAACGAAGGCGCACCTGTAGGTGCGGCGAGGCGGAGGACCCCGCGACCGACGTCGAGGGCCGGAGAGACACCACAATCATTTGTAAGACGGGCCACAAGCGATCATGACTCTCAACGTTCTTCATCCCGATCTCGGCGATCCCGATGCCGACATCACATCCCATGACACCTATCTGGGCGGCTTTCCCCACGCCGCCTTCGCCCGACTCCGAGAAGAGAGCCCGGTGGCATGGATCGAGGAGGGGGACGGGTCCGGGTTCTGGGCAGTTACAAAGCACGCGGACGTCATAGAGGTGAGCCGCGACTACAACCGGTTCACCGCCGCACGTGGAATTCGCATCGAGGACATGGCCGATGACGAGCTCGTTGCCAGGCGAACCCTCATGGAATTCGACCCGCCGGATCACACCCGGCTCCGGCGTCTGGTGCAGCCGGGGTTTACCCCGAAGGTAGTTGCCACCTACGAGGAGGCCTTCCGCCGACTATCCCGGCTGGTTCTCGACGAGGTGCTTGCACTTGGCGAGTTCGATTTCGTGACCGAGGTCGCCAGAGAGTTGCCGATACGACTTCTTTGCCGTCTGCTTGGTGTGCCCGAGTCAGATTCCGGGCGGCTGGTGGCCTGGGGCGACCAGATGATCTCCAACGCCGATCCCGAGTACACCCCGGTGATCATCGACAAGGTGGATACCGCCGAGTATCGGCTGCTCCCATTCCGCTCGCCGGCCGCACTCGAGGTGTTTCGCTACGCGGAGGAAATGGCGCTGGAGCGGCGGGCCAAACCGAAGGACGACATTGTCACCACTCTTCTCAACGCTGAGCCCGATGGCGAGCCGTTGACAGATCTCGAGTTCAAGAACTTCTTCACCCTGATGATGGTGGCGGGGAATGAGACCACCAGGCACACCATCAGCCACGGTCTCATCTACCTTCAGAACCATCCCGAGCAACTCGAGACATGGAAATCCGACCCCGCAGCTATGTCGAAGGAGGCGGCCGAGGAGATTCTCCGAGCGTCAGGGGTGACGATGCACTTTCGGCGCACCGCCACCGAAGACACCGAGATTCGCGGCGTTCCAGTTGCGGCGGGAGACAAGATCGTCATGTGGTACACGTCGGCAAACTATGACGAGGACGCCTTCGAAGATCCTTTCACCTTCGATCTGCGCCGCGATCCCAACAACCACGTCACTTTCGGCACCGGTCGTCATGTGTGTCTCGGGGCCGCTCTGGCCCGTCTCGAGGTCAGGGTTTTCTACGAAGAGTTTCTCGCCCGGGTCGCTTCATACGAGGTCGGTGAGCCGGACCGTCTCCGCTCCAACTTCATCTGCGGCATCAAACATCTGCCGGTGAGCGTGACGCTGAACTGACGCAGCACACGCGATGTGATTAACCGGTCAGGGTCTTTTCGATGATGTCAATGGCGTGATCGACGTGGTCCCGGGTAGATCGTCGGTTGAGGATGGCGAACCTGAGGACGAACCGATCATCGATGGTGGTCGGGGAGAGATGCACCTTGCGATCAGTGCGCACCGCTTCCATTGCTGCTCGGCCTAACTCATCGTCCTCAAACCGGAAGGCCACTATGGAGAGATCAGGGTGCCACGGTGTCTCAATACCGTTGATGGTGTCCAAGCGGTCGTAGGTATGCCTGGCGAGATCAAGGCTCGAATCCAATGCTTCACGGAATGCGCCCAGACCATGTAGCTGGAGCGGAAGCCACACCAGCACGCCGCGATTGGGTCGACTCAGCTCCGGGCCCAATGAAGAGATGTCGCGCATTCCCATGTGCATGTCCTCCGGGACCAAATAGGCGCCCCGGCCCTCATCTGCATCGATCAAATGAGCCTCGTCGCGAACGATGAGAGCTCCCACTCCAAAGGGAATCGAAAGACCCTTGTGGGGATCGAGTGCGATCGAATCGGCGCGATTGATGCCCCGCAACGCCGCGCTGCCTCGGGCGGTCATCTGAAAGAAGCCCCCGTAGGCGGCATCGATGTGCAACCAGAGGCCGTCTTCGGATGCGATGTCGGCCAATTCGTCGAGGCGATCGACTGTCCCGGTGTCTGTGGTGCCGGCGGATCCCACGATCAAGAAAGGGGAAAGGCCGGCGTGGTGGTCGGATTCGATTCGGTCCCGAAGCTGCTGCGAGTCCATGCGTAGGTCCTCGTCGGTGCCAATAGGAACGATCTGAGTGTTCCGAATGCCGGCGAGACGGGCAGCCTTGGCGACGGAGTGGTGGGTGCGATCGGTCACATAGATCACGCCCGTGCCGAACTCATCGCCGAGATGTGCCGTCCGGGCCGCGACCACGGCGGTGAGGTTGGCCATTGAACCACCGGAGAGCAGGACTCCTGCGCCTGCTGCGGGGAAGTCGAACAGCGAGAGGATCCACTTGACGACGCCTTGCTCGATAGCGGTCATACCCGGGGCGGCGCCGGCGACGCCCGTATATCGGTTGAGACCTGAAGCGAGCAGATCGGCGAGGGCGCCCGAGTACAAGCCTCCGTTGGGGATGTAGGACATGTGCCCGGGCGATGCGTGGTAGATACCGGACTGCCCGGCGGCGTCGACGTCCTCGAGGATCGAATGAATCGATCGCCCTTCCTCCGATGGGGGAACCCCCAGATGCGCAATCAGGTTGTCGGTTATGGCCATTCCCAAGGCATCCAGCTCGTCCGGGGTCTGATACCAGCCGTCGAGATAGGACAGGACCGCCTCATTCAGCTCATCCCGTTGTCGCTTGTCGGGTTCGAGAGGTGTCGACATCCGACGTCAAGGTAACACTGATTGACCGTCGCCTCACACCGGTCACAGAGCCTCTACGATCACCCATCAACCAAGGAGCGCAGTGGACGCCGACTACGACCGATTGAGACTCCTCTGGCCAGACCACCTGGGTCTTGCTCGCGGGAAGTACCTGCCGAAGGAGCGCGCCGAGCGGGGAACTGCCCATTCGGTGACCCTTTTCTCTCTCGGATTCGATAGGGAGATGTACCCATTCGAGGGGTCGATGTTCTGGAAAGGCTTGCCCGACTGTGACGCGGAGGTGGATCCCGATCAGATCCGGCCCGGTTGGGAGGAGCGAACCGCCGTCACGATCCCGCATCTCACCAGGAACGGGCAGAGGGTGCCGCTGGCGCCCCGCAACGTTCTCATCGATGCCATCGACGCATGGCAGGCGCACGGGCTGGAGCCGATGGTGGGTATCGAGCTCGAGGCTTTCTTGCTGGAGCCCGACGATGAAGGCGGATGGCGTCCCATCAACACTCCTGGCGCTTATGTCTACGGAACCGGGATGGCTGTCGATCCCACTGGGACCATCGACGACATCATGACAACAGCCCGCAAGGTCGGGTTCCCGCTCGAGTCGGTCAACTCCGAGTACGACAACGGGCAATTCGAGTTGACCCTGACCTACGGGGACGCTCTGCGGGCGGCTGATGAAGCCTTCCTGTTCAAGGTCATGGCCAAGGAGCTCGCCGCGAAGCGTGGCTATCGCCTCAGTTTCATGGGCAAACCGTTCAACGATCGTGGGGGGAACGGCCTTCACGTGAACCTTTCGTTCAACGACGGGGATGGTTCCAACGTTCTAGCGGACGATTCGGCTGAGGATGGGCTCAGTGAGTTCTGCCGCTCTGTCACGGCGGGGTTGTTGCATCATCACGTAGGGATGACCGCCCTGGTGGCGCCGACCGTCAATGCGTACAAGCGACTCCGACCCGGGCGTCTCTGTGGCTATTGGGCAAACTGGGGATATGACCACCGTGGGGTGACCGTGCGCGTGCCGCCGGCGCGAGGCGAGGGGACCAGGCTGGAGCACCGACTCGGCGACGGCGGAGTCAACCCACACCAGGCTGCAGCGGCGGTGCTGACTGCCGCCCGCCTCGGATTCGAGAAGGGCTATCCCCTGCCCGAGGTGGAGAAACTCGACTGCATCGAGAACGCCTCCACCGACGTCGTCTGCCCACCGTCACTGAAGGACGCTCTGGACGCGCTGGAAGAGGACACCGATCTCGTCGAGGCGTTTGGCGCGGCCTTCGTCAAAGGATTCGTCACCGTGAAGCGTGCCGAGTGGGCCCGCTACGAGAATTGGACGACCGACTGGGAGCTGAACGAATACTTTCCGTTCCTGTGATGTCGGGTTTCTTGTTTCCACGTAGCCCCCAAGGCCGGGCTTCGCTGATCCCACCTCCCCCCTGGCACTACTCCGGGGAGATGTTGACGGTGGAGTACCGAGCCGATCCTGAACGTATTGAGCCTTTGCTCCCTTACGGGGCCTCGCTGGTGGCCGACGATCCGGGTGCTGTCGCCTTGATCTGGGCCGATTGGCAGAGCGCCGGGGACGACCTGTCCGAGGTGCTCGACCCGGTGCGGTCCCAGTACAAGGAGGCTTTCGTGGTGATCCGCTGTCAGTGGGATGACGAAACCTGGAGCCGGTGCCCTTACATCTGGGTCGACAAGGACTTTGCCCTCGTTCGGGGCTACCACCAGGGCTACCCCAAGAAGCTGGGCGACATCTGGATGACTCGCCCCGTCCAGGTCGGCAGGGCCGGGCCACGTCTCGCGCCGGGAGGTCGGTTTGGGGCGACCCTGTCTGCCGCGGGCCGACGTATCGCCGAGGCTCGATTCACACTGACCGAGCCCGTCGAATCACCCGGATTCGTCAACGGCCACCCCATGCTTCACAACCGGGTGTGGCCGGCCATCGAGTCAGATGGAACCGATTCGATGGACGAGCTGGTGACGATGAGCGGGTATGACGGTGAGATGGCAGACATTTGGGGGGCCGATGCGGAAGTCACCCTGTTCGAGTCGCCGGCAGAGGAACTCGCTGCTCTCGAGCCGGTCGAGGTGATCGGCGGGTACTACCACCGCGTCGGTGTTTCATGGAGGGCCGGGACGACCCTCCGTCGAACTGTCCCGTCAGAGAGCACCGACGAAAGTCCTGAGGGTTAGACGGCGATGACGGCTGACGCCGCGATTCTGGGCATCTCCGTGGCCGTCCTACTGGTTGCCCTGGTGTCGGGCCGGATCGAACGGTCGCTGATAACCAGCCCCATGCTCGTCGTGACCTTGGGGGTGCTGGGTAGCTTCTTGTTCGACTTCGAGTTGCCGATGACCGGCTCGGTGACGCTTTTTCTCGAAATCACGCTCGCCCTCGTCCTGTTCTCAGATGCATCTCGGATCGACCTCAAGGCACTTCGAGATGACTACAGATGGCCCCAGCGAATGCTGTTGATCGGTCTGCCACTCGCCATTCTTCTTGGAGCGGTCGCAGCCGCCTTGCTCTTGGGTTTGCCGGTTGGTCTTGCCCTCCTTTTGGGCGTGATCCTTGCGCCCACTGACGCGGCATTGGCGGAGCCGGTTCTGGTTACTGACGAACTTCCGATGCGAGTCCGCCAAACAGTAAATGTTGAATCGGGGTTGAACGACGGTCTAGCTCTTCCAGCACTGTTCATCGCAATTGCGCTGAGCGGAGCCGAAGAAGGTCTCAGTGCGGCTGACGTGGTCGTACCGTTCGTTCGCCAGCTGGGTCTTGGCATCGTCGGCGGTATTTTCTTCGGCGTCGTCGGGGCCTGGCTTTTCGGTAAGGGCATAGCCAGCGGCTGGATGGGACCGGCCTATCACAAGATCGGGATCGTAGCTCTGGCCTTGGCTGCCTTCGGCGGGACCGAGTTGGTTCAAGGAAGCGGTTTTGTTGCCTCGTTTCTGGCCGGGATGATCTTCGCCGCGAAGAGTCGTAATACGGGTCCGGGCCTCTTCGAGTTCGCCCAAAACGAGTCGAGCTCACTGGTCCTGGTGGCTTTCCTCATGTTCGGTGCCAGTGAGGTTCGACCTCTGCTGGAAAACCCGCCAGCGATCGAGATTTGGGCGCTGGCCCTCGTATCGCTTTTTGTGGTTCGTCCGGTCGCAGTTCTCCTATCTCTGATCGGCCGGCGTCTCGCCGTTCCCACCCGGCTCTTCTTTGGCTGGTTTGGTCCCCGAGGGTTGGCCTCGATCGTTTTCTTGCTCTTGGCACTGGAGGAGCTTCCAGAGATCCCTCAAGACCTGTTCGACGCGGTCATCGTGACTGTGACGCTGTCGATTCTTCTCCACGGAATGTCCGCCTACCCGGCTTCTATGGCCTTGGCCAGGTCACTGGAACGAGGATTTGATCCGTCGATGCCCGAGATGGAGGAGATGCACTCACATCCCATGCGTGCAATCTCTGGCGGCAGACAGGATCTCGACTGATCTGGTCCGAATCTAGGCCAGCACCCACTTCTCGTCGGTGGTCGGTGGTGGGCTGTTGCGGTTTGCGGTCGGGGGGCCATGTCTGGGCTGGGCCCGGCGAGACGGTCTCAGCAGACGGAGCCTTGACTGATCTGGAGTGTCTTCAGGTCGGAGTGAAAGTCGAGGGCATAATCTCCGCCCTCTCGGCCAATGCCTGAGATTCCGCAACCCCCGAATGGCGCGGTCAGGTCGCGCACCAGGAAGGTGTTGACCCACACGGTCCCGGCTTTGATGGCGCTCCCGACCCTCGCGGCGCGCTCCTCAGATCCCGTATAGACGATCCCCGACAATCCATAGTCGGTGGAGTTGGCCAGTTCGATGGCCTCGGTCTCGTCTGCAAACGTCTGATAGGTGAGGACGGGCCCAAACACCTCCCTTTGGACTACCTCCGAGTCATTCGACACCGGTTCGATGAGGGTCGGCTCGTACCACAACCCGTCCTGCTTCCACCGCTCGCCGCCACGGACGATGCGGTCACCGTGATCGCGGGCTCTATCCACGAACCCGGCCACGCGAGCCAGGTGGTCAGGATGGATCATCGGCGAGATCGTCGTTCTCGGGTCACGGCTATCCCCCAGCACATGGGCGTCGGTGAATCGATGGAACATCTCGAGGAACTCGGCGGAAACGCTCCCCTCCACCAGCAGCCGGGTTCCGGCCAGGCACACCTGACCCGAATCGTCGAACTGGCCCGCGGCCTTCTTGGCGGCCGCCTCGAGATCAGAATCCGCAAAGACCATGAGCGGGCCCTTGCCTCCCAACTCGGCCGTGAAGGGTGTGATATTCCGCGCGGCGGCCACTCCGATGTGTCGGGCGGTCTCAGGAGATCCAGTGAATGAGATACGGCGCACCCGCTTGTCGGACACCAGGGCCGCCCCCACTTCATCTCCGAAGCCCTGGACAATGTTGAGCACGCCAGGTGGCAGGTCTGCTTCGGACGCCAGGTCGGCGAGCATCGATGCCGACAGGGGCGACCACTCGGCAGGCTTGAGGATCACGGGGTTGCCCGCGGCCAGCGCCGGAGCGAGCTTCCAGGTCGACAGCAGCCAAGGGGCATTCCAGGGCGTGATGATGACGGCGGGGCCTGCGGGCATCCGAATGACCTGGTTGTCTGTTCCCTTGGACGACCAGGTTCTCCCCTGGTACCCCGCTGCCAGGTCGGCATAGTTGCGAAAGTTCTCGGCACCTCGGTGGATGACCCGAGCCTGAAGGCTCTCTAGAAGCATTGCCATATCCGCGCACTCGACCGTGGCCAGCGCGTCGATGTTCTCATCTATCAGGTCTGCGAGACGGTGCAGATACTGAGCCCTCTCCTTTGGCTCCAACCCTGCCCACCCTTCGAATGCTGCGACTGCTGAGGTGACGGCCGCATCGGCAGTGAGTGCGTCGCCCCGGGCCATATCTCCCAGCTTCCAGTCCCAGTCGAGAGGAGATCTCACCTCAAAGGTGGTGGTGGAGGAGACTCTTGCTCCTCCAATGAAATGGTCGGGCGATACCGGTATCTCGGAGATCTCAAATCGTGGCGACGGCACCTGGGCACTCCCGGGGATGGATCGTTAGCAACCTAAGGATAAACTCCCCTGCGATTCACCAAGATGCCCAAACCGCTGAGCGCCCACGACCCTGAAGTCGTTCTCGAGGCCGAGAGCGATATTCGGGCTGCGTTGGGGGATAGGGCCTTCGACTTTGACGCGTTGCTGGCGGTCTCCAACATCTACCGCGCTGCCAACGCCGTTCGCAATCGGATGGAGCGTGAGGTGCTTGGTCCGGCCGGGATGACGTGGGGCGGGTTCACGATTCTCTTCGTCCTCTGGGTGTGGGGCGAGCGTGAAACCGGCGATCTTGCCGATGACTGTGGGCTGGCCAAGGGGACTCTGTCGGGCATGTTGACCACATTGGAGAAGGGGGGTCTGGTCACCAGGGGTCGCCATCCCGGCGATGGCCGCCGGGTGTTGGTTCATCTCACATCCAACGGTCGACAACAGATCGAGGACGTGTTCCCGGCTTTCAATCAGCACGAGACCGAGTTCACTTCGAGACTCGGCCCGGAGGAGCTCCATGAGCTTGCCCGGTTACTCCGGGTGGTCACCGCTACCGCAAACGACTTGCCTCTCGTGGCACGGAGCGGGGCTGGGCGATAAGATCTCGTTAGGTCCCTAACGATCGTTGAAGGAGAAATCTCATGGGCGAAATCGTCGGCGCAGGCCTGATCAGTCACTCCCCAACGATCATGTTCGACGAGGCCACCCGGCGGGAGATAAACGAGGGTAAGGAAATAAGCCTGGTTCCAGGTCTGGTGAGAATCCGTGAAGAGATTCTCACCCCCCTTCAGGCAGACACGATCGTGATCGTCGACTCGCATTGGTTCACCACCGTGGAGCACGTTATCTCGGCGCATGACCGCCGCTCAGGAAAGTTCACCTCGTCCGAGCTTCCGAGGGGGATGGCGGGGATCATCTACGACTATCCGGGCGACCCCGAGCTCGCGAGACTGGCCGCGACTCTCGGCGAGAGGCTGGGCACACCGACCCACGCCTCGGACGATCCATATCTCGAGGTCTACTACGCATCCATCAATCTCGTTCACTACCTCAGATCAACCGAGAAAGTCATGTCGGTGTCGGTTGTTCAGACCGGTGAGACAGATGACTTCATGACCATGGGCGAGGCGATCGGCGAAGCCGTCTCCCGGCTCGACCGTCGTGTTGTCGTGCTCGCGTCGGGGGGGATGAGCCATCGCTTTTGGCCCCTCAAGCAGATCGTCAAGCACGAGGCCTCCGACCCGGTGCACATCATCACACCCGAGGCCCGCGCCGCCGATGAGGAGCGGCTCGAGTGGATGAAGGCGGGCGATCATGCCCGGATCGTCGACACAATGGACGACTACTTCAAGCATTCGCCCGAGGGAGGCTTTGGCCACTACCTGATGATGCTCGGGGCCATTGGAGGCAGGGATTGCACGGCCCCTGGAGAGCTGTTCTCCGACTATGAGAACGCCACAGGCACAGGCCAAGTCCATGTGTGGTTTGATCGACCCGATTCGGGCTGGATCGGCTGACACCGTTTCTGCGCCACTCCTGCCAAACTTTGGCTGAGTGGCTGGAACAACTGCACTTAATGCTTCCGTCGAGAGTCTCGAGGCCCTGGCGTCGCGGCTCGACCATCTTGCGCTGCCTGAAGGCGAACCAGGGGAGTTGGCGGTCCGGCAGCGCGACCAGGCGGTCCGAACAATCCGTTCGTACGTGATTCCCCGCTTGCAGGATCCGGCGACGCCCCTAACGGTGGTTTTTGCCGGGCCGACAGGCGCCGGCAAATCGACAATGCTCAACAGCGTTGCGGGTGCCGAGCTGACCGCCACCGGGCCACTTCGACCGACCACGAGATCGCCAGTTGTGTTTGCTTCGGCCGACCGGGCCGACTCCTATTTGAGCATCGGCGGTGTCGCATGCGAAGTTGTTCGTGGACGGCTGCCAATCCTTGCACAAATGACGCTGGTGGATACGCCGGATATCGACTCCACTTCTGTCGAGCATCGATGGATGGCCGAAGCACTTATCGACAACGCCGACCTCGTGGTGTTTGTCAGTTCGGCCTTGCGCTACGCCGACCGAGTTCCCTGGGAGGTCCTGCGAAGAGCCCGTTCGCGGGGAGCGCCGGTGATATGCGTCTTGAACCGGATCCGTCCCGATTCTGACGGATCGTTCAATGACTATCGGAGCCTCCTCCGGGCCGAGGGGCTCGGCGGCGAAATCCTTGCGATCGGTGAGCATCACCTCGCCGACGGTGCATACGCTGTGCCTTCCGGCTCGGTTCGAGATCTTCGCAAGAAGCTCGTCTCCCAGGTCGAAGCGCACAGGTCCGCTGCATCCGAAACGCTCCAGCAAGTGCTTTCCGCAACCTGTAGCCAAGCTCTTGAGGTCATCGAGACGGCGCGTGCGATATCGACCCAGCAAGGCTCGGCGGAAATTCGAGCGGCTGACCGAATCCGACTGAATGAGGGCCCGTTCCTCTACGAGTACTCCCCGGGTGGGCTCCCGGCCGATGAGGTTGGCGCACTGGTGGGGCTTTCGCCGCGGAGAGTGCGACGGTGGGCGAGACGCAGTTCTCCCCGGGGCGACGCAGTGGCGGGAGAGCGTCTGCGCCTCACCGAGGCTCTCATTGCGTCCCAAGAGCTCAAGCTCAGGCGGATCCCAGACACGCATGGGCAATCACAGCGTTTTCCTGACTCCGACTACGAAATCCTTCGGTTCGCAATCGAGCGATGGCTGCGGACGCCTATCGACATGCCGGAGCCCATTCGTGGAATCGACGGCGATCTGGTCGATCTTCTCGTCCGGATCAGTGCAGTGGCGGGCTCGACGTGGCCCAACGACATGACAGCGGTGCTGGCACCGAAGGTCGACCTGTCCGAACTCGCACCTTTGGTGGCCGATTCACTGAGAAAAGAGCTCGATCTGGTGTACGTGAGAGCCCGGAGACGCGCCCTAGGGAGCGCCCTCGAAGAGAGCTCCTCTCTCGAGGAAATCGATCTGACACAGGCCGCAGTCTCGGAAGTGTTTGCGAGGGTCTCGTTCGCCAATGCGTGAGCGGATTGTCGACCTTCTCGAGAAGGTCGATCTCGCCGTGGCCGAATCAGGAGGCGTGGTCTCAGAGGTCGATCTCGCTCCCGTTGTTGCGATAAGGAACGACATTCGCACCAGGCTGGCGTACCCGGATTCGGTGCTGGTGGCCGGGTTGGTCGGCGGAACAGGGTCAGGCAAGTCCAGCCTTCTCAACGCCATCGCATCGGAAGAGGTCTCCGAAGTGGGCGGTGTCCGTCCGACCACCGGGTATCCCCTCGCATTGGTGCCGGAGGTCCATGAACAGGCGTTTGCCGGCTATCTCGACCGGCTCGAAGTCATCGAACGCGTTACCGGCCGGCGACTGGATTGGGTGTGTTTGATCGACCTGCCGGACACCGACTCGGTCGTGGTGGCACACAAACACACTGTTGACGCTCTCTTGCCCCGTCTCGACCTGGTGATCTGGCTGCTCGACCCCGAGAAGTACCGGGATGCCGCCATTCATGATGAGATTTCCCGCTTATCGGAGTCCCGGGATCAGTTCTTCTTCGTGCTCAATCAGGTCGATCGAATTGGGGAGAGTGCCAGGTCACAGATCGAGTCAGATCTCGAATCGGCCTTGACCGAGGATGGAATCGATTCACCCCGGATCTACCTCACGGCCGCCAACCCTCCGGCTGGACCTCCGGTCGGTATTGGAGGGCTCATCGAGGGGCTCCGTCAGATCTTCGAGGAGCCTGCCGCTGTCTATCGAAAGCTTGCTGTTGACCTCGATGCCGCGACGGGAGCTCTTTTGGAGGCATCCCTTGGTGCACAGAGCCTCGACGTCGAGCGCAGGTGGGCCGAATCAATGCAATCCATCAAGGTCCCACTGGCGTCGGGTCGAACCTCGGAGGCGGCCCACATCATCTCCGCTCTTGTCTCGCGATTTGCCGATGAGTCGGGGGACGCGGTCCGTCTCGAGCTCGAGGAGCTGTCAGCCCGGGTGGGCCCGGTCATCGACGAGACCATCGCCGGCATTGAGATCCGCTCCACACCTGCTCCGGGACGGTTCTGGCAGAGGCGCCTGCCCGATGACGGCGGCTCCCTCGTCGTGGCCCCGGTGCTATCCGCGCTCGAGTCCGAAGTGGGTGAGCCGTTGCGCAAGGCCCTCCGACCAGCGGCCAGAAGTCGGGCCGCCATCGCCGATCTCGCTCTCAGCGTTTCCCAGCTGATCCGTTCCTTCAACAGCTGAGGCCCAACGATGGAAACCGTTACCCTCACGCCGTAATGGAGGACACCAACTACACCCCGCTGATACAGACCGGCATTGTCTTATTTGTGACGCTCATCGCCTACCTGGCCGCCCTCTGGGCCGGTCGCCGCTACGTCGCACGACTCGAGGAGAAGGGCCCGGAGGCCGGTGCCCGGGCCGCCACCCTTTGGCTGATGATTCGGAGGGTGATCCTGGCCGCGCTGATCGTCACATCCATCCTGATGCTCTTCAGCATCTGGGGCCTGAGCATGGCTCCCTTCCTCGCTCTGGGCACAGTCATTGCCGCCGCGATCGGGTTCGGTGCCCAAGATCTGGTCAAGGATGTGCTTGCTGGGTTCTTCATCCTCGCCGAAGATCAATACCGCATCGGCGACACCGTCACCATCGCCGGGACGACAGGATCGGTGCAGGACATTCAGTTTCGGATAACCGTTCTCAGAGATCTCGAAGGGGTGGTTCACTACATTTCCAACGGCCAGATCACTCTTTCCTCGAACTACACCAGCGTCTTCGCCCAGCCTGTCCTCAACGTTGGTGTGGCCTACTCCGGAGATGTCGATCACGCCATGTCGGTCATGCTCGACGAGCTTCAGAACCTGGGAAAGGATCCGGAGTGGAGCTCAAAGATCCAGGGGCCGGCCGAGATGCTTGGCGTCGACTCGCTCGGAGACTCATCTGTGGTGATTCGTGGCCGCCTGACCACGGTTGCAGTCGAGCGGTGGTCAGTGCGGCGCGAGGCGTTGCGTCGGATCAAGAATCGATTCGATGCCGAGGGCATCGAGATCCCGTTCCCCCAGCTCACGGTGCATCAGCGCAGCAACTAGTGCGATATTGCACTAGGAAGCGATTACCCGGACCGAGTCGGGATACCAGTCAACTACGCCACCGTCGACCATTCCCAGCGCTTCGCCGTCGGCCTGAGCCGCAACCGGGGGGTCGGCCGTGGCCTCGATCCGATTGACGCCGGTCCAGGTCTCGAAATCGTCAATCGAGCCCAGATCTCGCCTGGCGAAGACCGCAGCCGCGACCTGGGGGATGCGATGGCGGGGAAGACGGCCGACCGTCAGCGTCGTCATCGGTTCGGGTCGCCCCGGGGCAAGTCGCAGAGGGATTTTTCCAAAGTAGGTGTAGATCGACCTGAACTGGATCAGCGCCGCAGCGGAGAGGTTCTCCCGCCCGTCGGCGACGAGGCTGACGTGCGGTGCTCGGCTCGGGAATTCGGTTAGCGCCACACCGAGGGCGGCGTTGAGGTAATGGAGCGAGCCGAACCGGTATTTACGGTAGGGGTCCTTGTCAGCCTTTAAGACCACGGCGGCGTCCAACCCGAATCCACAGGAAAACATTGCGTAATGGAGTGTTTCGGTGGTGCCGCGGAACAGCCTCATCCTGGCCACGCCAAGTCGCCTCGGGGCCAGATCGGACGCAAGAAGTCGAGCCGCTTTGGTTGGCTTGGAGGGGATCTTGAGCAGCCGGGCGAACACATTGGTGGTGCCGACCGGGATTATGCCTAGCGCGGTCTCGGTCCCGACCAGACCTTGGGAGACATGGTGAACCATTCCGTCGCCACCCATTGCGACCACGATGTCCGCTTCCGCCGCGGCCTCCTCAGCCGCTCTGTCGCTGGCTTCAGCTGCGGAGCCCGGCCACACGGCTTCGACGCGGGCGACACGATCCAGGGTCGCCATGACATCTCGATGAGAACCCCCTGTGAACTGGGATGCGGCCGGATTGGCGATCACAACTATTCGATCCATGGACCGGCGAGAGTACAGATGTACTCTCCTCCGACGTGGACGAATCAGCATCCCGTTATTCACTGGTGGCCGGGGAGGGCGACGGCGTCATGCTGGGGATGGCGGCGGGAGACACGGCCGGGGGTGCCTGGGAGCTTGGCTATTCGGCCTACACCGAACAGGCAACTGTGATTGCGTACCACCTGATAGAGCACGGTCGCCTGAATCCGACCCAGCTCGTTGACGCCATCCGTGAGCTCGATGGCGCACAGGACGAGGATCCGGTCTATCGAGCGGTCAGCCCGCAATTCCGGGCGTGGCTGGACCGTGCTGCTGCGGGCCGACCGGTCCCCGACACTGATGCCTCGATCGATCCGGGACCGCGCTCCGTGCCTCTAGGTGTTGTCCATCGGAAGGAGCCTGAGAAGCTGCTTGCCGAAGTGATCGAACTCGGAAGGCTGTTTCACGCGGACGCAGTCACGATTCTTAGTGGCGGAGTTGTGGCATCGGCTGTGGCCGCGTCTTGCTTTGGACAATCAGGCCGTGATCTGATCGTCGGTGTCTGTGAAGCGGTTGCACCGTTGCCGGACTTGCTCCTCAGGGACCACGCAGTCGTGAACCCGGAGGCTGCCCGGGCTGCCGTCGCAGAACTCGGGGAGATGACTGAGCTACTGGGAATCGAAAATGGCGAAGAAGCCTTTGCTGCGGTCGGTGGAGACGCCAGCCGCCGCCCGTGGGACCTCATCAAGGCAGGCTTGCTCCTCGCCGCTCCAGTGGCAAAGAGAGATCACCTCGCTGTTGAGCAGGCGGCCCGGATCGGGGGGAGTTCGCTGGGGGCGATCGTGGGAGCGATGGTCGGGGCAAGGGTGGGAATCAAGGCCTGGCCGTGGGCCTTCGCCAACGACACCTGGTTTGCCGAGATCGGTCGTCGAATGGTCCGTGGTCCGGCCGAGGTTCGTGATCTGCCGATTCCCTACGCGGTCGAAAACCACCTCATGGCCGGGGGACGTGAGGGCTTAACCAGCATTAGTTGATCGGGAGATCACGCCGGTTGGAAAAATGGCGGCCTCAGAACGTGACTGCCACTGAGATCAGCTCTTCCCGTCCCAGCAGGCCTGCGGCGGCCTGGAGCGCCCGGGATGACTCCGAAAGGGGGAATTGATGTGAGACGAGGTCATCGATTCTGGGATCGGTCTCCAGCTGCTTGGTGGCCCACTGGTACCCGACGCTGGTAGCGCCGATCGCCCCGCGGACTGTCAGCTGTTTGGCGATCAGAACGTCACTGAGGAAATGGAAGGCCCGGTTGCCCTTAGTCGAGGCGAGAATCACCCGACCCCCACTCCTGACGAGGTCCAGCGCAGTGAATACGGCTTCGGGGTCGTCAGAGGTGACGTCGACGACGATGTCGGGCCGGCTTCCGACGGCGCCCGCGATGGCTCCGCCGACGTCCTCCTGCTCGGCGTCGATGACAAGGTCGGCACCGAGTCGCGTGGCCAGCTCCAACCTGTCCTTGTCATGGGTGAGACCGGTGACACCCACCCAGCCCGCGCCAGCCACTTTGGCAGCGATGAGACATGCCAGACCTCGCGGCCCCGGACCCAAGATGAGAACATTCTCTCCCGGCTGGAGGGAGGGCAATTCCACCGCCCAGGTGTGGCCGGCGGCAAGCGGATGGACAAATGTGCCTACCTCGGCGGGCACATCATCGGTGAGCGGGTGAAGACGGGCGGCAGGGTCGATGTAGAGAAGTTCGGCCAGACCGCCCCACAAAGCCGGCGGCTCTGACGAGGGTATGAAGCCATAGGAATTGGAGGGTCGCCTTCGCACACACGTGGCCAGGTTTTGCTTGCATCGATGGCACTCACCACATCTGATTCGGGGTTCGACGACTACGCGCGTCCCGACCGGGTAAGGGATCGTTGGCCCGGCCGTGGCGACCCTCCCAACAACCTCGTGGCCTGGTATCAGCGGATACAGGACGTCGGCTGCGTCGCCCTTCCACACCTGAACATCGGCACCTGAGATACCGGTGGCCTCAACGGCGAGCCAGCCTCCATCCTCGAGTTCTGGGGTAGCCAGCTCGGTGAGAGTGAAGTGGCGCGGCTCCACGAGCATCATCGCTCGTGCTGTTGTGCCCGGGACCATTGCGGCGAGTGTAAACCAGCCCTGAAGTCACCCAATCACGCGCCGAGAAGCCTCGCGATCCGGTCGACGCCCTGCTGTATCTGGTCCTTCCCCACGGCATATGACAGCCTGATATAGCCGGGCGCGCCGAATGAATCGCCCGGCACCACCGCCACCTCCGCGTCCTCGAGAATGGCTGCTGCCAGATCGATGGAGGTCTCGAAACGCCCCGCCATCGCCCCGGTCATATCGGGAAAGACATAGAAGGCTCCCTCCGGCTCGACGCAGCTCACTCCGGGAATCTCCGACACCAGGGAGTACATCAGTTTCCTCCGGGAGTCGAACGCCTCCCTCATCTCGTCGACCGTGTCTTGAGGGCCGGCAAGGGCTGCCAGCGCGGCCTGTTGGGCGATGTTGGCGACATTGGAGGTGGCGTGGGACTGATGACGCTCAGCGGCATCGATGATGTCTCGCGGCCCTACCATCCAACCCACTCTCCAACCGGTCATGGCGTAGCTCTTTGCTACGCCATTGATGAGAATCCAGTTCTCGAATCTCGGGGTTGCCGAGGCGATCGAGGGCGCGATGTCCGAAGGCGCGATGTCCGAGGAATACACAAGACGCTGATAGATCTCGTCGGCCACCACCCATATGTCGTTCTCTGCGGCCCATTGACCGATTGCGCGAGCCTCACCGGCGGTGTAAACGGTCCCCGTGGGGTTCGAAGGGGAGACAAAGACCAACATTTTGGTGCGCTCGGTTCGCGCCGCCTCGAGGTCTCCCACCGTTACCTTGAATCCGCTGTCAGAACCGGTTGGCACCGGCATCGTAACCCCGCCGGCGAGCTCGATTCCGGCCGGGTAGGTCACCCAATGCGGTGATGGCACCAGCACCTCGTCGCCTGGGTCGAGCAGGGCCGCGAACGCCTGGAAGACGGCCTGTTTGGCGCCGTTGGTTATGACCACCTCGGAGAAGTCCACTTCGACCTTGGAGTACTGGGCGGTGTACTCCGCCACCGCTTCACGCAGCGGCCGGAGGCCGGCGTTGGCGGTGTAGTGGTGGTTGACCGGGTCGTACGCTGCTCTGGCCGCGGCGGCAGAAATGTGTTCCGGCGTGGCGAAATCGGGCTCTCCGGCGCCAAATGAGATCACGTCACGCCCGTCGGCGACGAGCTCTCGGGCTCGTGCGCTGATCGCCATGGTTGCCGATCCGGGCAGTCGTGCCAGCCGTTGGGAAACTCTGTTCATCAGGACTTTCTCGAGGTAGCAGTCAGGTTGCTATTCCTCTTCGGCGCTGTCGGATTCGGACTCCTGTGAGGCATCCAACATCCTGTCGGCGGCGTCGGTGGCAAAGTCCCTGGTCTTCTCAACGTAGGGGGCTGCTTTGACGGCGGCGCCGGCTGCCGCTTCCTTCGACTTCTCGACATAGGGAGCCGCTTGTTCCTTGGCCGTTCCGAGGAACTCCTTCATCTTGTCCATGACTCCCATGCCCATACCTCACCGTTGGCGCGCCGGCACATCGTAGAAGATCGCATACACGTCCAACACCCGTATCGTCGCCGGATGAATCGTTGGCTGCTCGCGGGTGGATTGATGATCCTCGCGGCAGAGATTGTTTTCAAGGGACCGTCGGTCGTCGAGCCACCCCCGGTCGTTCCCGATACCGAACCGGCGCCTGTGGTCTCTCCGGTGCCGCAGGACCTCCATCTCGACTCCACCCTGGTGGTCGATGGTCTCGACCCGCTCACAGATGTCGCGGCGCATCCCGATTCCGATCTTCTCTACGTGGTGGAGAAAGCTGGTCGTATTCTCGTGGTTGAAGGAGGCATGGTTCGGGAGGAGCCTTTTCTCGATATCTCGGATCGAGTGGAGAGTTCGGGCAACGAGCAGGGTCTGGTGAGCTTCGAGCTTCACCCTGAGTTTTCCGAGAACCGCCGCGGGTTTCTCTTCTACACAGACCTCCAGGGTGATTCTCAATTGGTCGAGGTGAGGGCTTCCTCGGATCCTGGACGCGCCGACCCTGGATCGTTCCGACTCATCCTGGAGGTGCCCCAGGAGAACGGGCAGTATCACCAATCGGGATCGATTGCCTTCGCCCCTGATGGCCTCATGTGGGTGTCGATAGGCGATGGTGGGGGTGTCGGCGATCCCGACAAGAACGGCCAGAATCCCGAGAACATCGAAGCCACCATCATCCGGGTCGGTGTGGACGGTGGAGTTCCCTACGAGATCCCCTCGGACAATTTCTTCGTCGATTCAGGAGGGGGAATGGCCGAGATCTGGGGCTTCGGCGTCCGTAACCCCTGGAGGATCTCGATCGACTCGCGACAGGGTTTGATCATCATCCCCGACGTGGGCCAGGAGGGGAGCGAAGAGATAAACATCGTCCCGATCCGTGATCGGGGTCACAACTTCGGCTGGTCGATCACGGAAGGGACGCTCTGTTACGACCGCGACTATGAGCTTGAAGAGTGCGAAACCGATGGGATCACGATGCCGGTTTTCGAATACTTTCACGAGGGCGACGGATGCGCCGTAATCGGTGGCGAGGTTTACTGGGGTGAGGCAATTCCTGAATTGCATGGTCACTATTTCTATGCCGACTTCTGCGTTGGCTGGGTGCGTTCGTTTGCCATCCAGGGAGGGATAGTCGACGACCACAGAGACTGGCGAGATGACCTTGGCAGACTCGGGAATGTCACCAGCTTCGGCACCGACCGGCATGGCGAGTTGCTTGTGACCAACCTCGATGGCGAACTCTGGCGGCTGGATGTCGCG
Source organism: uncultured Gammaproteobacteria bacterium (assembly GCA_964194995.1). GTDB lineage: Bacteria > Actinomycetota > Acidimicrobiia > Spongiisociales > ZC4RG35 > JACZUI01. The sequence continues at coordinate 21,972 of CAXMPS010000064.1, forward strand.
TCAGGCTGAACGGCCATAGCGGACCACTAGCTAGGAGTCTGCTGATTAATGCCGTTGGTCGGATCGGCGGCCAGGCGCGTCACTCGCAAGGACGAGGTTTCGCCACTCCTCGGGGCGGAATGGCGGGGCCGAGGACACCGCGAGTGGCGATGATCTGGTCGTCGAGATGAGTGACATGCATTGTTCAGCGGGCTCCTAGCCCTTAGGAGTCGGCCAGCACCCAGCGTTCTCGTGACGCCCTGGCCTTTTCGACGTCGACCCTGCTGAGAATCGCCATGCCGACCACAAGGAAGGCGATCACAGAGAGAATCGCCGGCCGACCCGACCCGGTAATACCGCTCACCACGGCGAAGAGAAGGGGCCCCCAGATGGCAGAGAACTTCGAGAACACGGTGAAGAACCCGTAGAACTCGGCCGAGGCCTCCTCGGGGATCATGCTTCCGTAGAGCGATCGCGACAAGGCCTGCACTCCTCCGAGCACCAAACCGACGACGAAGCCGAGTCCGTACAGGGGGAGGGGTTCGCCGGCGGGGAGGAGAAACCCAGCCACGGCAATGCCGATCCAGATGACCAGAGTGATCATGATCGTCGGTTTGGCGCCCAGGTGGCCGGCGATCCATCCAAACAGGAGCGCGCCGCCGAAAGCTACAAACTGAACGATCAAGAACGTGATGATTATCTCTGTTGTAGCCAGCTCGAGTGTTCCGGCCGCATAGGCGCCGGTAACGACGATCACCGTGTTGACGGCATCGTTGTAGAAAAAGAAAGCCACAATGAACAGCAGAACATGACGAAATCCGAGCAGTTTCTTGCCAGTGGCCAGGGTGCGTCTGAACCCGAGCCGGGCGTAGCCCATCCAGACCGAACCCGCTCCAGCATCCTCGGGAAGTGCCTGGGGTTCTCCGTCCGCGGGCAGGCGACGTAGCGCCACAGAGGTGAATACCAGCCACCAGATCCCGGCGCCGGCTATGGCGAATCTCGCAGCGGTCGATTCGCTGAGACCAGTCACGCTCTCGTCACCGCTGAGCAATATCAGCACTAGCGCCAGGAGCACGTAGACGCCGCCTCCGAGGTATCCGAAGGCGAATCCCTTGGACGAGACCTGGTCGATGGTGTCGTCAGTGGTGATAATCGGCAAGAACCCGTCGTAGAACACATTGCCCGCCACGAAGCCGATCTGGGTGATCAGAACCACGAGCAGGAAGGTGATGACCGCTCCGTCGGGCACGAATGGCAGGGCGATGGTGGTGAGGGCGCCGACCCAAGCGAAGGCTCGTAGGAACTTCCTCTTGGCCGAGGTGACGTCGGCAATGGCACCGAGCACTGGCATCCACAGAAACAGGATCATCGCGCCGATGGAGACCACCAGAGACCAAAGCGTCTCGCCGGATAGGCCGTTGAAACCGTCCTCGGGCACGATCACGCCGGTGAAGAACGCAGCGACGATTGCACCGAAAGTGGTGATATATGCCGAGTTGGCCCAGTCATACATCGCCCAACCAAAGATGGTTCGCGGGTCATTAGGAGCCGGGCTGGTCACTGCCAGTCAGACGCTAGTGACGGGCCACCAGCCAGGCCATTCATGAGACGACATAACCTGATGGCCATGCCTCGGTTACTCCTAGTCGCTGTTCTCCTCGTCTCGGCCTGCGCATCCGAGCCCGACCTGGCGACCACAACCGCCACCACCACGGTGACCCCACCAAGCTCGACCACCGTGGCTGAATCGGTCACCTCGCCTCTGGCGGAGCTTTCAGCCCTCGGATACGAGAAAGTCGCCGATCTCGACTTCCCGGTGCAGCTGACGGCACGCCCTGGTGCCTCTATCTCATACGTCATCACCAAAGATGGCAG
>CAXMPS010000065.1:0-3525 GCA_964194995.1 uncultured Gammaproteobacteria bacterium
GGCGCATCCATGGTCGTGTTCACTTCGGGCAGCACAGGTGTCCCGAAGGGAGTGCGGCTGACGCTGGCGAATTGGACGGCGGCCGGTGAGGCATCGGTTGAGCACCTTGGCCACGGACAGGAGGACACCTGGCTGTTGGCCATGCCGCTCCATCACGTGGCCGGCATCGGTATCGTCCTGCGCTCGGCCTTTGCGGGTGGAGCCGTTCGAATTCTCCCTCGTTTCAACGGAGCCGCCTTTGCCCAGGCTCTCCACCAAGTCACGCTGGCATCTGTCGTTCCAACCATGCTCGAACGCGTTCTAGATGCCGATGCCGGCCCGTTTCGGGGCCTGAAGGCGGTTCTGGTTGGCGGCGGCCCCATACCCCGGGAACTTCTCGAGCGGGCCGCGTCCGCCGGTATGCCGGTGCTGCCTACCTATGGAATGACCGAAACGTGTGGCCAAGTGGCCACGCTTCGACCCGGTTCGCCGGTTGCGAGAAAGGCCCACCCGCTTCCGGGAGTGGATCTCCGCATCGGTAGCGATGGACGGATCGAGGTGAGGGGCCCGATGGTGTCGCCCGGCTATATCGGCGAGCCCGACCGAAACTCCGGTGATTGGTTCGTCACGGGAGACTTGGGCCGGATCGGACCCGATGGGGCTTTGACAGTCTTGGGGCGCGCCGATGACACCATCATTAGTGGCGGCGAGAACATCGACCCGGTTCAAGTGGAAGCAGTTCTGTCAGGTCATCCCCAAGTGGAAGCGGTCATGGTCGTCGGTGTCGCCAATGACGAATGGGGTTACGAAGTCGGTTGCGTCTATGTGGGCGAGACCGATCCTTCCCGGCTAGCAGCTTGGGCCCGCGACCGACTGCACTCCCACGCGGTGCCACGCCGGTGGCTCCGGATCGCAGAGATGCCGGTCACTTCGCTGGGTAAACCGGATCGGTTGCGAGGGCGGTCGCTACTCGGGTCGAAATCCACCTAGAAGTTGCGTTTTGCGATCATGATTCCTTGGCGCAGCGGCACTGCCACAGCCTCGAAATCGGGGTCGGATGCAACCAACCGGTTGAACTCGTCAGTGCCATGGCCCTCATCGAGCCAGCCGGCACCCGTCGCATATACGTTGTCGGCCAGCACCAGCCCACCCGGTGCGATGAGAGGTCGGGCCAGCTTGAAGTAATCGGAGTACTCGGTCTTGACGGCATCGAGGAAGAGGAGGTCGACGCTGCCTGACGCCAGTTCGTCGCGCATGGCCGAGAGGACCTCTATCCCGGCTCCGACCCGAACCTCCACCGCGCCGCCCACCCCCGCCCTCTCGAACTGGCTCCTGGCGAACTCGGCGTGCTTCGGCTCGAATTCGATAGTGATGAGACGTCCCGTGTCCGACAAGCCGCGTGCGATCCAGATACCTGAGTAGCCAGCAAGCGTTCCAACTTCGACGGCCAGTCGGCCAGGAGTCAACGAGGTCAGGATCATCAACAACCGACCGACGTCGGCAGTCACCGAGATGTCGGGCAACCCGGCTGCGACTGCCTCATCCATCATTGTCGCGAGATGGTCGTCCTGTGAGCCAAAGAGCTCTTTGGAGTAGCGGCCGAGATACTTCCATCGTTCGGGTGTCATGGTCATGAGCCGCACCCTACGCCGGCGGCTGCAGTTCAATATCGCGACCGCGTAGTGCCAAATATGGCCCTACGAACCTGAGGTAGCGCATTGGTGGGGGTTACTCGATCTCAGGAGGTTTTCGGCCCTTCTTGACGTCGCTTCTCGCCTTCTTTTCGCTGAGCCTTCGCTCCTTCGATGAGCGGGATGGCTTGGTGGGCCGCCGCTCAGGATGGTCGACCAAGGCGGCTTCCAGCTTGTCCCCCAGTCGTTGGCGGGCCAGAGCCCGGTTTCGCCATTGGGAACGGGAATCGCCGACGATGACTTCGACTGTCGCCCCGATCCGCTCGATCAACTTCTGTTTCATGTCCACCGGTAGGGAGCTGCCACCGATGTCGAATCGAAGCCTCACCATCGTCTCGTTGCGATTGGCGTGCTGGCCCCCCGGTCCGCCAGAAGTATCGAAGTGCTCCTCGAGATCCCGCTCGGGAATGAGGAACCCCCGGATCGAGACGCCGTCGCTACTCACATCTCGTCGTAGTACTCGCCGCCGAGATGGGTGATCATCTCCTCGCCCATCATGTGACGAAGATTGTTCTTCAGCTTGGTCAGCTGGATGAACAAATCATTCTCTGCGTAAAGGCCCTCGGCTGCCTGTGGGCTCTTGAAGTAGAACGAGAGCCACTCTTGGACGCCGGTTCGGCCCGCCCTGGCGGCGAGATCCATGAACAGGGCGAGGTCGAGGACGAGGGGTGCGGCGAGAATGGAGTCTCTGCAAAGAAAGTCGATCTTGACCTGCATCGGGTAGCCGAGCCAGCCGAAGATGTCGATGTTGTCCCAACCCTCTTTGTCGTCGCCGCGGGGCGGGTAGTAGTTGATCCGAACCTTGTGATAGATGTCCCCATAGAGCTCGGGGTAGACGTCTGGCTGGAGGATTTGTTCGAGAACGCCGAGCTTGGAGACTTCCTTCGACCTAAAGCTATCCGGGTCGTCGAGTACCTCACCATCGCGGTTACCCAGAATGTTGGTGGAGAACCAACCGTTGATCCCGAGCATCCGGGCCTTGAGCCCGGGCGCGATCATGGTCTTCATCAGAGTCTGACCCGTCTTGAAGTCCTTGCCCACTATCGGAACGCCTTCTTCGGCGGCGAGCTCGAGCATGGCCGGGATGTCGACTGTCAGGTTGGGCGCACCATTGGCGAAAGGAACCTTCATCCGCAACGCCGCATATCCGTAGATCTGCGATGGCGTGATTGCCGGGTTGCTCTCCTTGAGTCCTTGTTCGAACACGCCCAGGTCGGCATGGACCTCGCTCGGCTCTTCATACGCCTCGGTCGAACCGCACCAGACGGCCACAAGGCGATCGACCTCCTTCGCCGACCTGAAGTGGTCGATGTCTTCCATCAACCCCTCGGCCAGGTCCATGTAGGTCACGCCCTCCTTCACCTGGTCGACATTTGGCAGATTCCTGACCCAGTCATGTGAGAAGACAGCCGGATAGGGCTTCACGGCGCGGAGTTCCTCGCCAATTCCCTCGAGATGGCGCGGTTCGAGGACCCTCGCCTTCATGGCCGACGTATATGCATCATCGGAGTATGGGTCCCAGCCACCAAACTCGAGATCCTCGAGTCCGGCAAGCGGGACGAAATCCTTTATCAGAGGATTAGTGTCGTCAGTTCTCCGACCCAGCCGGATATGTGACATCTGCGAAAGGGAGCCGAAGGGCTCTGCATAGCCCTTCCTCGCTGCCAGCACTCCTGCGATGAACGTGGTGGCGACAGCACCCATCCCCGGGGTGAGAATTCCGAGTTTCCCGGTTGCGGGTGCGATCTGCTGGTTCTGCGACATTGATTCCTCCTGGCCCGGAACGATAGGGGAGGACGGGCAGGCACCGCGAACCGGCGTTTAGGCTCAGTGGGTGGACTTCGCCCCAGACTCC
>CAXMPS010000066.1:0-1682 GCA_964194995.1 uncultured Gammaproteobacteria bacterium
TTGGTCGCTGCGAGGCCAAACGGTTCATCAGTTGATCGAAGTCGGTTGTCGTCAGATCCTCCCTGATGTTGATTAGGTCGGCAGCCCGAGTGGCATCGAGCATCACCAACCTTCCCAGCGTGTTGGTGGATCGAGCGAGAAAGGCGGTCTTGCGTACGACAGGCATCGACTCGTCAACCGAATCGAGCTGCTCGTGAGCTGTGCTGAGTTGAAGGTCGCCTATCGAGAAATTGAGCCTGCGGTCCGGGGACAGCCGCACGTCGGCACCTACCTGGAAGTTGGCCCGATCGTCTTGGGATTGACTCCAAGTGGTGGTGTAGGAGGCAGCAAACAACCCAATGGAGACAGCCATGATCAGTAGAAGCGCCGAACGGGCATAGCGCCTCGGCCGTCTCGCGATCTGCCAGGCCGCCAAGACGCCGACGGTCGCCTTACTGCGGGAGGCGGCCCTCTCAGCCATCCGTGACAACAGCGGAATCGTGCGTATCGCGAGTGTTCCGCCGGCGAGCAACCCGAGGGCGGGGGCGGCCACCAGCAACGGGTCAATGCCGACCCTTCCTTGAGCGCGAGATGTCACATCTGCCCCAAACGTTCTCAGCTGCCAAAAGACGAAAGCGGCCAACGCAAGCAAGGCCAAGTCGACACCGGCGCGCTGAAGACCGGATTTCGTCTTTTCCCGGGAGTGCCCGGCCGAAGTGTCGGAGAATGACCGGGCCGCCCGGTATGTAGGGATGGCGAGAGCTGCGATGCACCCGGCCGCGGCGATAAGCGCCACCGCGTACGCAGCTGAGGTCACCGTCGCATCGAGCGTCAGTCCAGCTTGTCCGAGAGGGCCGAACCGATTCAGGGCGCCCAATATCCACACCGCCAACCATGGAGCGACCAAGGCCGCCGGGACTGTGATCAGGATTCCTTCCCCGACGGCAGTGCCCATAAGTTGCGCGCTGGACGCTCCACGAGACCTCAGCAGATTCGTCTCGGTTCGCCGAGTCTCAACCAGCAGTCCGGCGGTGAGGACCAGAGCGTATGCGGCGAGGATGCCAAGTTGTGCCGAGAGCATGAGCACCCCGGCTCGCGTCACCGCCAGGCTTCTGGCGGCGCTGCTGAGTAGCCGTCCGAGCAAGGACTCGATTGTGAAATCCTTCGCAAGGGCGCTGGTCACCCCTCCCCGATCGCCCAATGCTCCGTCGAGTCGATCCTGTAATCCGTTCAGATCGCCACTCAATTCGGAGATTGTTGAAGGTGTCAGGTTTGAGAACGTGGGAAACACTTTCCACTCATACCGAGCCCTAATCGGAGCCAAGTCCTCCAGAAGCGCCTGCTGAGTGGTGACGAATGGCCCGAGTGTGCGGAACAATGCCGACTCCTCGATGCCGTCGTCGATCAACCCACCGGACAGCCAGAACGGATCGTTGACATCGTCGACCGAGTAGATGCCGACAACCACCACGTCTGCGGTGTCCGTCGCGTCGGTGCGATTGGGGATGCTCAATTCGTCTCCGACCGTCAGCCCAAGCCAGTCTGCAGCGCTCTCATGGACGGCAACCTCGGTACCACCCGGGGTGTCACTAGGCCATGACCCGCTTTCGATCGTGGCAAACTTCTCGACTCCTTCCAGATAGCTGAATACGGCAAGCTCGGTGAGTCCTCCGACGCCTGAGGCGGTCAGCTCGAACGACTCC